>JAYSRZ010000001.1:0-7060 GCA_043720775.1 Variovorax sp.
TTAAAGATGCCAAGCCACTGCCTGTGCCAGCCAAGCCCAATGAATACCGCAACCCGCGCATGAGCGTGGAATTCAATCTCGGCAAAGATGGCAACGAAGTCTTATTGCGCTACCCCTTGCTACCGCTGGCCGCGCGTTGCGTGAAAGATCGTTAAGCAGTAAATTTATTGCGTGATAAATCGGTTTAAGCAAATAAAATTGCTAACAGTGCGCCAATTTGAGCGATAAAAGAAAACACAAAGCGCTCAATCCGGCCTAAACTTCGTCGCAGCCAAGGAAACAAGCCAATGAACGCACCGCTGCCCGAACACATCCGCAAAGCGCTAGAGACCGTCACGCTCGACGACAAGTATTCTCTTGATTACGGCCGCGCTTTTATGAGCGGCACGCAAGCGCTTGTGAAATTGCCGATGCTACAGCGATTGCGCGATCAGCAAAACGGCCACAACACCGCAGGTTTTATCAGCGGCTATCGGGGCTCACCGCTTGGTGGGTATGACCAAGCTTTGTGGAAAGCCAAAAAGTATCTGCAAGAAAAGCATGTCGTCTTCCAGCCCGGCGTGAATGAAGAGCTGGCCGCCACAGCCGTTTGGGGCACGCAGCAGCTGGGCTTTGCGCCGCAGGGATCGAACAAATACGATGGTGTCTTTGGCATTTGGTATGGCAAAGGCCCGGGCGTGGATCGTTGCTCGGATGTGTTCAAGCATGCCAATATGGCGGGCACCACATCGCTGGGCGGCGTGATCGCCGTGGCGGGCGATGATCATGTGGCCAAGAGCTCGACAGCCGCGCATCAGAGCGATCACATTTTCAAAGCCTGCGGCCTACCCGTGTTCTTCCCCACCGATGTGCAAGACATTCTCGATCTGGGGCTTCACGCTTTTGCCATGAGCCGCTATGCGGGTGTGTGGACGGGCATGAAGACGATTCAGGAGATTGTGGAATCGAGTATGAGCACGCAGATTGATCCTGATCGTGTGAACATCGTGATCCCTACGGATTTTGAAATGCCCAAGGGCGGCCTGCATATTCGCTGGCCTGATGCAGCGCTCGATCAAGAGCAGCGCTTGTTTGATTTCAAATGGTATGCGGCGCTGGCTTACATCCGCGCCAATCGTTTGAATCACAACGTGATCGAAGGCAAAAATGATCGCCTTGGCTTGATCGCCAGCGGCAAGGCCTATAACGATCTGCGCCAAGCGCTGATTGATCTCGGGCTTGATACCGAGACGTGTCAGCGCCTCGGCATTCGCGTGCACAAAGTGGCTGTGGTGTGGCCGCTGGAGGCGCAGATCACGCGCGAGTTTGCGACTGGCTTGAAAGAAATTCTCGTCGTTGAAGAAAAGCGCCAAGTGATTGAGTATCAGCTCAAGGAGGAGCTGTACAACTGGCGCTCAGATGTGCGGCCAACTGTGCTTGGAAAGTTTGATGACACTGGCGAGGGTGGCGAGTGGAGCAATCCTAATCCGACGGCGAATACTTTGCTACGTGCTAACTCTGATTTGTCGCCCGCGTTGATTGCTAAAGCCGTCGCCGCGCGTGTGAAAAAGCTCGGCGTCGATGCCGACACACTCGCCCGCATTGAATCACGTCTCGCCATCATCGAAGCCAAAGAGCGCTCGCTGCAAGTGATTGATCTCAAAGCAGATCGTACGCCGTGGTTTTGCTCCGGCTGCCCGCACAACACCTCCACCAAAGTGCCCGAAGGCTCACGTGCGATGGCCGGCATCGGCTGCCACTACATGGCGCTGTGGATGGATCGCGCCACCACAGGCTTCACGCAAATGGGCGGCGAGGGCGTGCCTTGGGTCGGCCAGCAGCCGTTTACCAACGACGCGCATATTTTCGCGAACCTTGGCGATGGCACTTACTTCCACAGCGGCTTGCTTGCTATTCGCCAAGCGATTGCAGCGGGCGTGAACATCACCTACAAAGTGCTTTACAACGATGCTGTGGCCATGACGGGTGGGCAGCAAATTGGCGAGCGGCCTGAAGGGCACAGCGTCATTCAAATCGCGCATTCGCTCACGGCAGAAGGCGTGCAAAAGCTTGTCGTTGTGACCGACGAGCCAGAGAAGTACAACTCCGTTCGCCCTGAGCTTGTCGAAGGGCAGGCAAGGCTTCGACAAGCTCAGCCCGAACGGCTGCCCAGCGGCGTAGAAGTCAAACACCGCGATTTGCTAGACGATGTTCAGCGCGAGTTTCGTGAGATCAAAGGCACCACAGCCATCATCTACGATCAAACCTGCGCCACAGAAAAGCGCCGCCGCCGCAAGCGCGGCACGATGGTCGATCCGAGCAAGCGCGTGTTGATCAACGAGCTGGTGTGCGAAGGCTGCGGCGATTGTGGCGTGCAATCGAATTGCATGAGCGTCGAGCCACTGGAGACAGAATTTGGCCGCAAGCGCACGATCAACCAAAGCACCTGCAACAAAGATTTTTCTTGCGTCAAAGGCTTCTGCCCGAGCTTCGTGACTGTTGAAGGCGAGCTCAAGAAGAAATCTAAAACTGGTAAAGCCAATCCGTTTGAATTGAGCGCCTTGCCAGAGCCAACAATTGCAAGCATTCCAAAGAACACATCGTGGGGCATCATCGTCGCAGGCGTCGGCGGCACAGGCGTGATCACGATTGGCCAGCTGCTCGGCATGGCCGCGCACATTGAAGGCGTGGCCGTCGTCACGCAAGATGCCGCCGGCCTCGCGCAAAAAGGTGGCAACACGTGGAGCCATGTGTTGCTGGCGAATTCACAAAACGATATTGCAACAACGCGCGTCGCCATGGCCAGCGCGGATCTGATCTTGGGCTGCGATCCGATGGTCGCCGCCAGCAAAGAAACCATGGCGCGCATGCAAGAAGGCCGCACGCATGTGGCGCTCAACGCCCACGGCTCGCCCACAGCCAGCTTTGTCCTAAATGGCAATTGGCAAAACCCTTCTGAGCGCTGCGCCGCCGCGATTGTGGAAGCTGTTGGCCAGCAAGGCGTGGGCATGTTCAATGCCGATGCAGCAGCCAGCAAACTCATGGGCGACACGCTCTACACCAACCCCATGATGCTCGGCTTCGCTTGGCAAAAGGGTTGGATTCCCTTGGAGAAAGCTTCGTTACTCCGTGCGATGGAATTGAATGCCGTAGCCATCGACAACAACAAAGCCGCCTTCGAATGGGGCCGCCGCGCCGCGCATGATTGGGCCAGCGTCGAAGCATTGCTCACGCCTGCGCAAACCATCGAATTCAAAAAGCGCGACTCTGCGCAAGACATGCTCGCTAAGCGCGTTGAGTTCTTAACAAGCTATCAAAACGCAGCCTACGCGCAGCAGTACAAATCTTTCGTAGAAAAAGTCAGCGCAGCAGGCAACGCGCAGCTCACCGAGGCCGTCACCAAATACCTCTTTAAGCTCATGGCCTACAAAGACGAATACGAAGTCGCCCGCCTGCACACCGACACCGCCTTCCACGACAAAGTCAAAAACATCTTTGAAGGCGAAGTCAAACTTAGCTACCACCTCGCCCCGCCACTGCTTTCCAAGAAAAACAGCAAAGGCGAATTGCAAAAAGAGCCCTACGGCGCATGGATGCTCACCGCATTCAAACTCTTGGCAAAACTCAAAGGCCTGCGCGGCACAGCCTTCGATGTCTTCGGCAAAACCGAAGAGCGAAAGATGGAGCGAGCGTTGATCACTGAATACCGCGCCAGCATCGAAAAGCTGTTGCCCGTTCTCAACGCAGCGAATGCGGCTACTGCGATAGAGATCGCCCGCATCCCCGAGCAAATCAAAGGCTTCGGTCATGTGAAAGAGCGCAATGTTGTGGCGGCGCGTGCGAAGTGGAGCAAGTTGGAGATAGAGTTTTCTTCGCCGTTGGCTAAAGCGGCTTGATTCTTTACTGCCCACTCCGTTCGGGCTGAGCTTGTCGAAGCCTGTGTACCTGTTGCATGCCAGCCGCTCGCCTGCCCCGTGACGTGCCCGAAAAAGCCGAGGCCTTTCTTCGTGTAGCGCTCTTGCCCGCAAGCGCCGAGCTCCTACCATTTGTAGCGAAGATGAGATGGTTTGCCGCGCCCGACCAGCGAAAGGCTTCGTTTTTTCAGACCCATCACGGAGCGGATTGAGTGATTTGCGCGTAGGACTGATTGCTAAGCAATATTGACAGAACATTGGCAGACCATTAAGCAGCCAGCATTTTCTCTGCAACGAGGCTTACTTTGTATATACGTACTCGATGCCTCACCAATTGGGTGCGAACTCAAATCTTGAGCAGCTTACTCGCTTGTGATAGCGAGAGAATTTCCATGGACGAAATGTCGATTTCTTTTGGCAACTTATCTCGCAGCACCGGCAGGACGTACTGACAATTCACCTCCGAGACAATCTCTGTAAGCAAATTAGTGATCTGATTGGAATGCACATTTTCAATCTGATCCTGGAGGACAAAATGTAAACAAGGAAGATCAATTGAATCAGCAAACTTAATGTATGCAAGATCAAACGAAGCCATTTGGCTTTTCTTGCCTCCAGTTCCTGGATTGCCTTAGATATTCCCAATAACGAACTTGTAGATGCCATCTGGATTGTCAGCACTTAGTAGCGAGTGAACCCCATCAAGTCGAGAGGAAATATCTGCAAAAAATATGTTGAATTCGGCTATACGTTTCTGGATCAAATCATCCTTCGAATAGAGTTCTTCGTTTATCTTCGCTAGATCTTCTTCTATCGTCTTAACCGTTGACAAGGAAAATTCCCAGCTCCTCTTTTGTTCCTCAAGGACACCCTTTTTCTCATAGAAACTGTTCAGTTCTTCAACAATAGCCTGTAGATCTTCAATTGCCCCAGATTTGACAATCTTCTCAGAGAGGCTTTTTTCTTGGGCAAGCAATTCAGACTGAGACGTTCTAGTTGTCTTAATCTTTTCCTGAAGACTGGGAAGCTCCTCTGTAATGAATCGAAGCTTCTTGTCGATCATGCCGTTGTGGAACGCCAAGGTGTCTTCAAAAGATTTTTGAAGATTTGGAAGGAGATTCTTTGCTCTGGAATAGAGCACGCGGATCTGTTCGGTGTCGATTTCAGACACACTGCCCTCAAGGTCTCTTTTGCTTTCGAGAATCAGCTCAAGCCGTAGTTCGAGCCTTGCGATCTCTGTACCATTTTGATTGATTTTCCGCCGGATAGTGTTGAGTCGATCAAAGTCTGCCTCATAGTTGTCGTTTACGCTGAATGAGTTTTTCTGATGAATAAGTTCTTCAATTCTTCGGTTGACGATGATTAGCGCTTGGTTAATTTGGGAGAGATTGTTCTCCCTCCGAAGGCGCGCTTGAATCTTCTTCTCTATATTTTTATCGCGAACAAGCTTGTCTTTTGATAGATTAGTATCAATTCCAAACCAAAACAGATGAAGAGCTTCATAGGTCACGTCGGTTACTACATTCGGAGGAAGAACTCGAATTGTGTTGACTAATTTGTTCTTCTCATCACGGATGTTCTTGGACTTGAGCTGCTTGAATGTGGGCTTCTCAGAATCTGTCCGAAAGATGCGGTTTTTCAGTTTTTTTGAAAAATCTGCAGCCTTGAGTTCCTCGCCATTGATACGTTGAATTTTTTTGGTGCGTTGAAGAAAATTCCGTTCAATAATGACTCTTGGCGAAAATTCGTCATCTAAGTCCTCAACCAAGATCAGTTTCGTAATGATATTTTTCTCTTTGAGAAATTTTTCGACAACGAGGTTGCGTGTTTTAAATTCAGGATCAATGTAGAGATTCTCTCCGCCACCATCCAGACAGAAATCAATTAATCTGAGGACGGTTGTCTTCCCCACACTATTTCCAGAAGTCGTTTTGACTTGAGAAGAAGTCTCATCGACAATAAGGTTGATTCCCTTGCGGAAAGTGATTTCTCGAATCAGCTTGGCATCGTCGTGAATTGAGAGGCTTTTCAGAAACATTTTTTGATATCTCCTTGCTCAGTCAACTCGATCGTACCGAGCAGAAACAGCCAATTCAGACTAAGCGAAAAGAGGTTATTTGATATATCTACTTCTTTCTTGACGGCGTTGAGCAGAGATATATAGTCGATTTCACTTTGCTGATGTGGAGCGAGACATCCCAGTATTTTCGCACCAAGATAATAAAGGTCTCTTTCAGGGCTTGTATCTTTGCTGACAATCATTACAGCGGTTCTTCTAATATTTTGCAACGAATAAAAGCATCGACCATGATGATATTCAAGCCCAGAACGACATCTTCGTCCCAAACTTTAGCAGCTTCAAGCTTCTCATAAAGTCGATTGTAGACATCGTCATAAATCGCGTCGGAGTTCAATCGAACAATCTTCTGCCAACTCTTAGTATCTTTTATATATGAACTTTTGACTGAGTCATATGTAAGTTTTATGACGCGAAGTAGCTTCTCCTTCGCAATCGAACCTTGTCCTTCAAGTTCAGTGTAAAGAGCATTCAACTTTGTATGGTACGCGCTGTATTCTCGAATTACGGTGGCGTTTCTCTTTAGTGAGTTGAACTCGATCTTGTCGCTTGGATCAATCACGTTAAGTGGTTGTGCATCCTGATATTTAGTAAGGTCAATTGTT
This sequence comes from Variovorax sp., assembly GCA_043720775.1. GTDB lineage: Bacteria > Pseudomonadota > Gammaproteobacteria > Burkholderiales > Burkholderiaceae_C > JANMDU01. The sequence goes on from JAYSRZ010000001.1 coordinate 6,576, forward strand.
GCCAGCGCTACGATTGTATTCTTCAACATCGAAGGATTCTTATTAAGGAAACACTGAATAAGCCACGCCATAGAGGTGTTGCTGCAATGTGATTTCGATTTCAGTGTTTTTGGTTTGAGATTTCATTGATTTTGCGTCTTTTCCTGCACCTTTTGACCCTTGTTCATGGTCTTTGGCGCATTGCAGAAGCACCTACGCCAAGAGCGGTCTGCTCCATTTGTCGATATTGATCAAAGCCAACATCGCAAACACACGATTGGCGTTCTTGGCCAGACCCCGGTAGCGCACCTTGGCAAAGCCCCAGATGCGCTTGAGCGTGAGAAATGGGTGTTCAACCTTTGCCCTTGTTTGGCTTTTAGTGCGGTTGATCTCTTTATCTCGCTCGGTCAATGGTTTGTTGCGGTACGCGCGTTTGTTGGTGAAATCTTTCGCCTTTGGTGCTTTGGCCGTGAGCGCCTCTTTTTGGTTGGCATAGGCACTATCGC
>JAYSRZ010000002.1:0-2508 GCA_043720775.1 Variovorax sp.
CGGGGCACTCGCGGGATTGGTCAGCGGCCCGAGAATGTTGAAAATCGTGCGCACGCCGAGCTCTTTGCGGATGGGGGCGACGTGCTTCATCGCGGTGTGATGGTTCGGCGCAAACATGAAGCCGATGCCGATCTCTTCAATGCACTGTGCGATTTTTTCGGGGCTTAAATTGATATTCACGCCGAGCGATTCGAGCACATCGGCGCTGCCAGATTTGCTGCTCACGCTGCGCCCGCCATGCTTGCTCACCTTTGCGCCAGCGGCTGCGGCGACGAACATGGAACAAGTAGAAATATTAAAAGTATGCGAGCCATCGCCGCCTGTGCCGACGATATCAACGAGATGCTTTTTGTCAGCCACATGCACTTTGGTAGAAAACTCGCGCATCACTTGTGCTGCGGCTGTGATCTCGCCGATGGTTTCTTTCTTCACGCGCAGGCCAGTGATCAGCGCTGCCATCATCACCGGGCTCATCTCGCCACTCATGATCAGGCGCACGACTTTGAGCATTTCGTCGTGGAATATTTCGCGGTGTTCGATGGTGCGTTGCAGGGCTTCTTGGGGGGTAATGGACATGATTTTCTCGTTAAATGATTGGTAGGCATGGTTTTAATACCGAACTTCCGGACGCGAAAGACGCGAAAGTTACGCGAAAGAAAAACCAAAAAGAAAGAGGATTATTTTGTTTGTAGTTTTTAATTTTTTAAATGTATTTTTCGCGTCTTTCGCGTAACTTTCGCGCCTTTCGCGTCCGGATGTTTCATCTTCTATTGCTTGAAATAAGATTGAATCACTGCAATCGCCCGATCTACTCCCTCTGAATCCACATCCAAATGCGTCACAAAGCGCAGCCGATACAGGCCGGTGGCCAAGATGCCGTGGGATTTGAGGTGATTGATCAAGCCGGCTGCTTTGGCTTTGATTGGTTCTTTCACATCAACGAAGACGATATTGCTGTGAACGGGATCAACGCTCAGACCTGCAATTTGCGAAAGAGCATCGCCCAAGCGCTTTGCAAGCACATGATCTTGCGATAAACGCTCGACATGATGATCGAGTGCATAGATCGCAGCCGCAGCGAGCATGCCTGCTTGGCGCATGCCGCCGCCTGTCATTTTGCGGATGCGATGCGCTTTTTTGATGAGTTCTTTGCTGCCGCAGAGCGCTGAGCCAACGGGTGCGCCTAGGCCTTTGCTGAAGCAGACACTGACTGAATCGAAATTCTCAGCAATGCGCTTTGCTTCTGTATTGATAGCACTCTGCGCAGGATATATGCCGGCTAGATGCTCATTTGGCTTTAAAAGCATGGCTTGAGCGGTTGCCGCATTGAACAGGCGTGCGCCATCTAAATGCGTAGCCAAACCTTTGCCGCGTGCCAAGGCTGTTGCCGCTTTCACATATTCCGGCGGCAAGAGTTTGCCGCCAATCGTGTTTTCCAAGCAAAGCAATCGCGTGCGTGCAAAGTGTGCATCATCAGGTTTGATATTCGCTTCAATATCGGCCAGTGGCAGCGAGCCGTCTGCCGCATGGGCGATGGGCTGCGGCTGCACACTGCCCAGCACCGCCGCGCCGCCGCCTTCCCAGCGGAAGGTATGCGCCATCTGCCCGACGAGGTATTCATCACCGCGTCCGCAGTGCGCCATGATCGCCGCCAGATTGCTCTGTGTGCCTGTGGGCATGAAAAGCGCAACTTCGAAGCCAAGCAAGGCTGCGATTTTCTCTTGCAGCGCATTCAAAGTGGGATCGTCGCCAAATACATCGTCACCCAGCGGCGCTGAGATCATGGCTTCGCGCATCGCCAGCGTGGGGCGGGTCACGGTGTCGCTGCGCAAATCAATTATTTTCATCACGTTATTTCTCACTCAACGCAAGCTTAACGCCAAAGCCAATGAACATTGCACCGGCTGCGCGCTCCAGCCAGACGAGGCCGCGTTGCAAGCCGCTCATGCGTTGGCTCACCCAAGTGGCGAGCAGCACATAGCCCAGATTGATGGGCACAGAGTTAAGAATGAAGAGCAGGCCGAGGGAGGCGAAAGCTATTCCCGGTTGCGCAGCCTGTGGGCTGATGAATTGCGGCAGAAAGGCGAGGAAGAAGAGAGCGACTTTGGGGTTGAGCGCGTTCGTCCAGAAGCCTTGAATGAAGATGTTTTTGAGCTGTTTGAGGGTGTTTGCCGGCATAGAATCTGCGCAGAGTGCTTCTGAATTCATAGCATCTGGTATAGCATTGGATCGCAGCATTTGGATGCCGACATAAACCAGATACGCCGCGCCGATCCATTTGAGCGCGGTAAATGCTGTGCTTGAAGCTGCGATCAAAGCACTCACACCCAGCGATGCGGCAGCCACATGCACAAGGCAGCCTGCGCAAATGCCGAGCATGGCGGCGATGCCCGCGCGCAGCCCGCCCTTGAGCGCTTGAGTGATTTGAAAAAACACATCCGGGCCAGGCGTGAGGTTGAGTGCCCAGCCAGCGAGGATGAAGAGCCAGAGGTTATGTATACCCAATTC
>JAYSRZ010000003.1:0-2504 GCA_043720775.1 Variovorax sp.
GTCACAGCGCTGACGGGGCAATTGGTGGAACGCGCAGGAAAAACCGTGGCGGTTGCGGGCAATATTGGTCCAACATTGCTTGATACACTCGCCGCGCACATTGAAGCGCAGACATTGCCACAAGTGTGGGTGTTGGAGCTGTCTAGCTTTCAGCTTGATGGCATCGAAGGCTTTATGCCATCGATGGGTGTTGTGCTCAATCTCACTCAGGATCATTTGGATTGGCATGGCGATATGAGCTCGTATGCTGCTGCGAAAGCGAGAATCTTTGGTGCGCACAGCATGGATGCGCCTGCCATGCTGCTCAATCGCGATGATGCAGCCGTGCTGGCGATGCGTCCGGCGCTTATCAAAGGTAAGCAGCAGCGCACGGACATCACGTTTGGATCAGACCTGCCGCAGCGCCCGGGCGACTATGGCATTGAGACAGTAGGCGGGATGACGTGGTTGGTCAAAGCCTTGGAAGCTGACGAGACGCAAAAGCGCCGCAAAGGTGATGAGATTGAAATTCATTTGCAGCGCTTCATGCCTGCCGATGCACTGCGCATTCGTGGCCGCCACAATGCTTTGAATGCACTGGCTGCGTTGGCTTTAGCAAGCGCAGCGGGTTGCAGCTTGTCTGCGATGTTGTATGGCCTGCGCGAATACCAAGGCGAGCCGCATCGCGTGGAGTCGATCGCGATCATTGATGGCGTGGAGTACTTTGATGACAGCAAGGGTACGAATGTGGGTGCAACCGTTGCGGCTCTAAATGGCTTGGGTGCTGAGCGCAAGATCGTGGTGATTTTGGGCGGCGAAGGCAAGGGGCAAGATTTTTCGCCGCTTGTGCAGCCTGTATCGCTGCATGCAAGAGCTGTGATTCTGATCGGGCGAGACGCGCCGTTGATCAGTCAAGCGCTGCACGGCTGTGGTGTTGAGCTGCACGATGCTGTCAGTCTGGAGGATGCAGTCAAGCAAGCGGCTCAGATCGCACGCTCAGGAGATGCTGTGCTTTTGTCGCCTGCTTGCGCAAGCTTTGATATGTTCAAAGATTACAAGCATCGCGCGGTGGTGTTCGTCTCAAGAGTCAAACAATTGGCTGATGACGCGGGTGTAGCGATGGTGGAGGTTGCATGAGCGATATTGCTGCTACATCTCTTTTCTCGCGTATCGGACAAAAGCTACGCGGCCTGAATGCTGCTACGACCGATGTGCTCCCAGTACGAACGAGCTATGGTGCCAGCTCAAGCAATAACAGGCCAATTTCCAGCGTGATGGGTGTGGATAAGCCCTTGCTTTGGATGATCATCACGTTGCTGATTTGGGGCTTGATCATGGTGTATTCCGCCTCGATTGCGCTGCCTGATAATCCGCGCTTTGCAAAATACACGCATACGCATTTTTTAATGCGACATATTTTTTCGCTCGTCATTGCGGTTAGCGTTGGGCTGCTCGCGTTTCAAATTCCTGTCAAAACTTGGGAGAAGGTGGCACCTTGGTTGTTTGTTGCTTCCTTGTTGCTACTTATCGCAGTGCTCATTCCCGGTATCGGCAGGGTGATCAATGGTGCGCGCCGCTGGATCTCGCTGGGCATCATGAATTTCCAGCCGTCTGAGCTCGCAAAATTTGCTGTGCTCTTGTATGCGGCAGACTACATGGTGCGCAAAATGGAAGTGAAAGAGCGCTTTTTTCGCGCGGTGCTGCCGATGGCGGCGGCCATCGGTGTGGTGGGTTTGCTGCTCTTGGCTGAGCCTGACATGGGCGCGTTCATGGTGATTGCTGTGATAGCAATGGGCATCTTGTTTTTGGGCGGCGTGAATGCACGCATGTTTTTCTTGATCGCTGCAGTGATCGTGCTGGCTTTCGCGATGATGATTTGGTTCTCCGATTGGCGGCGAGAGCGGATCTTCGCGTATCTCAATCCGTGGGACGAGAAGCATGCACTGGGTAAAGGCTATCAACTCTCGCATGCATTGATTGCGATTGGGCGCGGCGAGATTTTCGGTGTGGGCTTGGGAGGTAGTGTGGAGAAGCTTCACTGGCTTCCCGAGGCACACACAGATTTTTTGCTCGCTGTGATCGGCGAAGAATTCGGATTGATTGGCGTGCTGCTGATCATCGGCATTTTCTTTTGGATCACGCGCCGCATCATGCACATTGGCCGCCAGGCTATTGCGTTAGATCGTGTGTTTGCCGGGCTGGTGGCGCAAGGTGTGGGCATTTGGATTGGTTTTCAGGCCTTTATCAACATGGGCGTGAATTTGGGGGCGCTGCCCACCAAGGGTTTGACGCTGCCACTCATGAGCTATGGCGGTTCAGCGATCATGATGAATTTGATTGCGCTCGCTGTTGTACTGCGGATTGATTACGAGAACAAAGACATGATGCGCGGAGGCCGGGCATGAAGACGGCGCTTGTCATGGCTGGCGGCACGGGCGGGCATATCTTCCCCGGCTTGGCTGTGGCTGAGGCCTTGCGCGAGCGGGGCTGGCAAGTGCATTGGCTGGGCGGCCCGGAAAGCATGG
>JAYSRZ010000004.1:0-2503 GCA_043720775.1 Variovorax sp.
CGCATTTAAAGTCAAAGCGCTGATGAACGCGCAAGAACTCGACAGCAGAAGCTCCACCGGTACGGTTTACTGGGAAGGCCTCGCAGATCTCTTCGACACTCAGGAAAAACTCGTTGGGCGCGGCTACTTAGAAATGACAGGTTACGCCGGACGACTACAAATTTGATAGCACTCTGCGCAGTATTCATCTATCCAATACGTGGTTTTTTCTTGTATTTCTATTGGATACAACGGCTACAAAGCACTTAGGCCGCCCCACTTTGCTCGTGTCCCCCGCCGGCTTCGCCGTCTCCTCCTTGACCTCGCCAAGTGAGACAGCCTAAGCGCTTTGCAGCCTCATCGCAGCGAAAAAAAGCTGCGTATTCGTCTTACTATTTCAAAGCCTGATTGGGCATCAAGTGGGAGCTGATGCTAGCTGTATGTGATTTGGGTATCTCACTCGGCGAAGTCAAGGAGGAGACGGCAAAGCCGGCGGAGGACATTCGCGGAGTGGGATGCCCAAAGCGCAGACGGCTAGCATCAGCGCAATTAAGTCATCAAGGCAGCTCCGCATCCCCCATCCGCGCCACAATCGTCTGCGCCCGAGAAGACAGGTAAGCAGAATTCGGCGCACGCTCAAAAAACTTTGGCCTTGGCAGCATCACTGCTAACCTCGCCGCCTCGTATGCAGACAAGCGAGACGCACTCTTGCGGTAGTAATGTTGCGAAGCCGCTTCCACGCCAAACACACCCGTGCCCAGCTCAACAGAATTCAAATAAATCTCAAGAATGCGCTCTTTGGGCAAAAAAGCTTCAAGAGCAAAAGTGATCACAAACTCTTGCCCTTTACGCAAGAACGTGCGTTCACCGGCTAGAAAGAGATTTTTCGCCAACTGCTGTGTGATCGTTGAGCCTCCAACGATCTTCGCTGCGATCACTTTACCTGTGCGCCTGCTGCGCCGCCCAGCCTGCAGCTCTGCCTTCGTGTTGCGCTGCCAAGCGCGCTCAATCGCATTCCACTCCACGCCATCGTGATACGCAAAATCACCATCTTCGCTGGCAATCACGGCGCGCTTCATGTTGTCTGAGATTTCCGCATACGGCAGCCATAGCTGTTTCCATGCGAATTCCTTGTCTGACTGCGCGGCGACTTGCCATATTTCAGAGCGCTCAAAGGCTGTAGATTGCGGATCAATCCAGCGCATGCTAATAACGCGCAACACAAAAAATAATTGCAAAGCGAAAAGCGTGAGCATGAATAGAAGCAACCATCTTCCAAACACACGCAGCATGTTTATTGCCCAGTGAGCTTGGTTTCAAGCGTTTCGTCGCGCGTGAACTTAAAGCGCGAGACGATCACAATTTGATCCGCTCGGCGGCGCATCTCGGGAGAAAACACTCCGAAAGGCCCAGCGGCTCGCGCAATCGCATGCGCACGCCGATCCAATGCGATATTGCCTGAAGGCTCAACGATTTCAGTGGCAACGACTTTGCCATCGTGGTTGATGGTGACGATCATGGTGAGCTCGCCATAGAGCTTGTTGCCGGCCGCCTCAGGAAAGTTTTGCGTGCCTTGATCTTCGATTTTTCGGCGCAGGCTGTCGTAGTAAATCGCATACACCTCTTCCCGCGTGGCTGGGCTGATGTAGCGCTTTTTCGGGCGCGCATTTTGCTCGTTGATGCGTTTTTCAATTTCAGCAAGAAGCTGCAAAAGCTGCTTGCGGCGCTGCTCTTGCGCCTGAGCCTCTGCATTTTGCGAGCTCACTTTTGGATCAGGCGGCGGCAGTGCAGCCAGCTGATTCTTAATGTTGGAGAGCATCAGCATTTGCTGCTCTTGCATCGCTTCTAGCTTACGCTGCATATCTTCATTCGCATCGCCAATACTGGTGAGCGATGAAAGTGGCAAAGGCGTGGTGGCCCGGCCTTTTTCCACATCGCCGCCGCCCGCCAGCGAGGCCTGCGCAATCGCTTTGGCATTGTCGGGCTTCTCGTTGGATTTGGCATTCACCAAGATCACCTCCAACGGCGTGTCTTGAAAAACACGATTAAAGCGCTCAGGAGCGACGAAGCGCACGGTGAGCAAAGCGGCGTGCACGATCAAAGAGACCGTGAGCGCGATACCCAGCGTGCTCATGTTGCGAAAGAAATTCATCACGCTACATTATCCATAGCATTGCATATTGAATCAAGCGGGAGTGTCGTTTGGTTTTTCTGGCGCTTCTTCATTGACATCCATTGCCAGATGCACGCCCACTGCGGGCTCATCGCCATCATCGCTATCGGCTTCATCGCCTACAGCAGAGTCTTGCGCCATATCCAATCGCTCAATTAGCGAGCCACTGATTTCTAGCATTAGCAAATCCATCTCACCAAGGCGCACTTTCACTCTTGCACCACGCGGCATACTCGCCACGCCGGCCACATTCAGCACCAACGGAATATCCTCCGCACGCACCAAGCCATCCTTGATGACAGTAGCCACCAGCTCCGTGATACCCCGCTGCTGGACGTAGCGCATCGTCCA
>JAYSRZ010000005.1:0-7025 GCA_043720775.1 Variovorax sp.
GCGGTGGATATCCCCTTCCACGCGGCGCGAGACGATCTCTCCATCCGAGTGGTGGCGATCCGCGAACTCAATCAAACTCGAAATCAACAAGGGCTGCGACTGCATCAAACCTAGCATGGCTATCTCCTGAAATATGGATTTGAGTATCGGGCAAAAAACTCTCATTGCTGTTATATCAAGGCACTAGCGTTTGCCCTAGCTCGCAATGCATGCCGCAAAAGAGTTGCCCTATACTGCCATTACATTAAAACTAACTAAATCGGACAAAAATCATGAATTCGCTAGATTTGCTGGGCTTGATTGCGACCTGCTTCACCACCTCCTCCTTTGTACCTCAGGTCTGGCATATTTGGAAAACGCGCGATGTATCGGCGATTTCTCTACCCACTTACGTGATCATCACGATTGGCTTGGCGCTCTGGTTGGCTTACGGCATTTTGCGCTCTGATTTGCCGCTGATCGTGGCGAATTCTGTGATGGTTTTTCTCACAGGCGCGATTGCTGTGATGAAGATTCGATTTAGCAAATAACCCGTTCTGCCGCGATGTCGCGCGTCTTCGTTCTTGGTAATTTCGTCCAAGCCTGTTGCTGGATGGTGCCGCGATTGCCGCTGCCGGGCGAGACATTGGTTGCCACTGGTGTGAATATTGAGGCGGGCGGCAAGGGCTTGAATGTGGCGGTGTGTTTGCAGAGGCTTGGCTTGCAGGTAGATACCTTGATCGGCTGCGGCTCAGATGCAGCGGGCGCAGGGCTCAAGGCGCTGCTAGAAAAAGAAGGCGTGAGCATTGAGCATGTGCATCAGCTTGCAGGTGCATCGGGCTGGGGCTCGGGCTGGATCGCTGCCAATGGGCAAAATGCGATTGCGGTGTACCCCGGTGCAAACTTGATGCTCACGGCGCAACATGCTGAGCTTGCGCGCAGCGCGATCATGGGCTCACAGCTCGTTTACGGCCAGTTTGAAACTTCTCTCGTAGCTGTAGATGCTGCGTTTGCCATTGCGCACAAGGCAGGTGTTTCCACAGTGCTCAATCCTTCGCCTTGGCTTGCGCCCAGCGATACAGTGCGTGCGACGACACAGACGCTTATCGTGAACGAGACAGAAGCGCAGAGACTTCTCAACATGCCACAAGTCTTAGCCGGCGATGCGGATCAATGTGCAGCAGCTGTGCAAGCTGCGCTGCCAGATTTGTGGCTTGCATGGCCTGCAGTGCAAAGATTGATTGTGACGCTGGGTGAGCTAGGCAGCTTGGGCTTTGAGCGCGATAGGCATGAATGCCAGTACGCCGCCGCACCTCAGATTACTGCCGTAGATACCGTCGGCGCGGGCGATGCGTTCGCAAGCGGCTATTGCGCAGCAGTGTTAGCCGGGCATGATTTGCCGACTTCTCTGCGCTGGGGCAATGCTTGCGGTTCGCATTTAGCCTCCATCGCTGGTGTGCTTGATGCACTGCCCAATAGAGCGACGCTACAGCGCTTGCTTGAGCAGTAGCGCGATCAAACTTCTAGTGAGAGTTTGTACACATAGGCATCGCCGCGAAACGTGCCTTCGACGTATTCGATCAACTGCTGCTGCAGTGAAAACGTTTTGCGTTTGAAAAGCAAGCAGGGCTGAGGACTTGTAAAGGCAAATGTTTGCGTCTCATCGCTCGAGCTTTGCACAGCTTCTACGGTTTGCTCAGCAGAGCCGAGCACGATCCGACAATTCACCTTGAGAAACTCGTAGGCCGAACCGGTCGCATCCCACGTGGCTAGCGCCGGAGCAATCGACAAGTCATACCAAGCCACCTCGCGCGTCATCGGCACGCCATCAGCCTTGCGCACACGCACCAAGCGCAGAAATTGCGCTGTGGATGGCCGGCCAAAGACGGAGGCCATCATACGATCCGTGATCACGGTTTTCTCAAGCAGATCCGTGCTCGGCACTTTGCCTAGCTCTTTCATCTCTTGCGTGAAGCCTTTGAGCTTGCCCAAGTTGGGCTGCACGGGCTGCACAGGCTGAACCACCGATCCACCCCGCCCGCGCCCTTTGAGCTGCGCGTAGCGGCGCAGTTCGTCGTAGCAGCGCTTGGCTGTTGCACGGCTGATGCCCAAAGCCTCAGCCATATCGCGCTCTGAAGGCATGCTTGCGCCTTCGCTGATACGGCCCGAAGAGATCAAACCAGCCACTTGAATGTAGAGCTGCCGCCAGTAAGGCTCAGGTGCATCTTCGTTCAGGCGAATCTCTGCAAAAACGCCCTTCAGCGTTGGGCGATCTATCTCGGGAGTGCTTGATGAGGCTGTGGTGTTTAGCATTAGATAATTTTATATGGAACTTGCAATTCCTGCTTTTGTCCGATCCAAAAATTACATGCAAATACGCGCATCTGTGACAATCACGCCATGCGCTTTTCTCCAGACCACCAAAGCTTTGCCGGGCTCGGCAGCAGTTTTTACACGCCCCTCAATGCTCAAAGCCTGCCCTCGCCCTACTTCGTTGGCCAAAGCCGTGCCGTAGCGAAGGCGCTCGGACTGGAAGACAACTGGCTGGAGAGCAATGAGGCTTTGCAGGCTTTGACGGGCAACACCCTGCTCCCCGGCAGCCAGCCGCTGGCCAGCGTCTATAGCGGGCATCAGTTTGGCCAATGGGCGGGGCAACTCGGCGATGGGCGGGCGCTGCTGCTAGGCGAAGCGCGTGATGCCACGAGCCAGCCGCAAGAGATTCAGCTCAAAGGCGCAGGGCGCACGCCGTATTCGCGCACGGGCGATGGCCGCGCTGTACTTCGCTCCTCCATCCGTGAATTTCTCTGTTCAGAAGCGATGCGCGGCTTAGGCATTCCCACCACTCGGGCGCTCTGCGTCACAGGCTCGGATGCGCCGATTCGGCGCGAAGAGATGGAGACTGCGGCAGTGGTGACCCGCGTCGCGCCGAGCTTTATCCGCTTTGGGCATTTTGAGCATTTTGCGTTTAACGGGATGACTGAGGAGTTAAAGAAGCTTGCGGACTACGTGATCGAGCGTTTTTATCCTGCTTGCAAAGACGCTTCGAATCCCTACGCGGCTTTGCTCGAAGCTGTAAGCGAACGCTCCGCGAAAATGATCGCCCAATGGCAAGCTGCGGGCTTTTGCCACGGCGTGATGAACACCGACAACATGAGCATCCTCGGCCTCACGATGGATTACGGGCCGTTTCAGTTTCTTGATGCTTTTGATCCGAATCACATTTGCAATCACAGCGATGACCGTGGCCGCTATGCTTTCAACAAGCAGCCCAACATCGCTTACTGGAATCTCTTTTGCTTAGGCCAAGCCTTGCTGCCGCTGATCTCGCCCGATGGTGAGCCGGATCTCGCTGTGGCGGCGCTTGAGCCTTACAAAACGATTTTTCCCGCAGAGTTTCACAACCACATGAGCGCCAAACTCGGGCTTCCCTGTTTGCCAGCCACCGAACCTTCAAAAACCTTGATCGAAGGCATCTTGAAGCTGCTGGCCGCCGATAAAGTGGATTACACGATTTTCTGGCGGCGTTTGAGTCATTCAGTCGCTTCAAATCAGTTCGACACAGCGCGCGATATGTTCATCAACCGAGAAGCTTTTGATACTTGGCTACTATCATTTAGTGAGCACTTCACGCAGTATCCACGGGCGGAAATGGCGGATTTAATGCTAAAAACCAACCCTGCATACGTCTTGCGCAACCATCTGGGCGAACAAGCCATCCGCGCAGCCAAGCTCAAAGATTTCAGCGAGCTAGAGCGCTTGCAAAAGCTGCTGGAATCACCATTTACAGAAGTTGATGGCATGAGCGCCTACGCAACTTTCCCACCCGACTGGGCCTCTACGATCGAGATTTCTTGTTCTTCTTGAGGTTTTGAATACTGAATTTCTGGATGCGAAATGCGCGAAAGTTACGCGAAAGACGCGAAAAAAATACAGAGAGAAAATACAAGATTGGGTTTATCAATCAACTACCCTTTGAATCATCTTTTTTCTTTTTTCTTTTTGGTTTTCTCTTTCGCGTAACTTTCGCGTCTTTCGCGTCCGGAAATTTCCCTTCTCTTATCTAACCAACCACCCCCATGACCACCTACAAAATCCAAAAATCCGACGACCAATGGCGCAAAGAGCTGCAAGAAAAAGGCGCTGAGCCGCTTGCTTTCGATGTCACCAGACACGAATCTACCGAGCGCGCTTTCACAGGCAAATACGATGGCAACAAGCAAGCCGGCACATACAGCTGCATTTGCTGCGGCAAGCCCCTCTTCGATTCAAAAACTAAATTCGACAGCGGCACAGGTTGGCCGAGCTTTTATCAACCAATAGCAAAAGATGTGGTTGGCGAAAAGGTCGATGGGATTCTATTTATGAAGCGCACTGAGGTGCATTGCGCAGACTGCGGCGCACACATGGGCCATGTGTTCAACGACGGCCCGGCGCCCACAGGATTGCGCTATTGCATGAATTCAGCTTCGCTGAGCTTTGCGCCAGACACTATATAATTGATAGCGCCTCACGCAGTATCCACGGCATCAAACTGCCAATAACGCTTAAAAATATGAAGCAACTTATCGATTTTCTGCCCATTCTGCTGTTCTTCGGCGCGTACAAGATATATGACATTTATGTGGCCACCGGCGTGATCATGGTGGCCACGGTGATTCAAATGGCCGTGCTCTACAAGATGGAGGGCAAGCTGCAGATGCTGCATAAAGTCACGCTCGGCTTGGTGCTCGGCTTTGGCGCGCTCACGCTGCTTTTGCATGATGAGCGCTTCATCAAAATGAAACCGACCATCCTCTATACCGCGATGGGCTTAGCTCTGGCGATTGGCCTATGGGGCTTTCGCAAAAATTTCTTGCGCATGATGCTGGGCAATGCCCTCTCGCTGCCTGAGCAAGTGTGGCGCAATCTCACAGTGGCTTGGGTTGCGTATACGTTCGCCATGGCGGCGCTAAACGCTTTTGTTGCTTACTTTTACACCACCGATCAATGGGTCAATTTCAAGCTGTGGGGCTACGCGTTTCCATTGGTATTTTTAGTCGCTCAAGGTTTCTACATTGCAAAATACTTGCCACAAGATGACACAAGGGAAGAAGAATGATTGCCGCCGCTGATGAGGTGCAAAAGCACTTGCAGGAACAATTGGCCGCCACGCAGCTCACAGTGATTGATGAATCCGCTTCGCACGCTGGCCACACCGGCAATCCAGATGGGAGCAGCTTTGGCACGCATCTGCGTGTGAAAGTAGCTAGCTCTTTGTTTACAGGCAAAAGCAGAGTGGCTGCGCATCGGCTTGTGTATGATGCGTGCCAAGGGTTTTTAGAGCGTGGTTTGCATGCTCTGGCCATCGAAATCATCACTTGATTTTGAATTGATTTTTTTACAGGAATTTGATTATGAAAATGAAATTATCCGCAGTTGCACTGAGCCTTTTGGCCATCTCTTCAAGCGCAGTATTCGCGCAAAATCTCGCCATAGTCAATGGCAAGCCCGTGCCGAGCAGCCGCATTGAAGCACTTGTGCAGCAAGTCTCATCGCAGCAGCCAGGCCGCCCCGTGACGCCTGAGATGCAAGCGCAGATCAAAGAAGAAGTGATCAACCGCGAAGTCTTCATGCAAGAAGCCGCCAAGATGGGCTTGGACGGCAGCGATGATTACAAAAGCCAAATGGAGCAGGCTCGCCAAGTCGTGCTGATCCGCGCTTTGTTTGCAGATTTCCAAAAGAAAAATCCAGTAACGGATGCAGACATCAAAGCCGAATATGACAAATTTGCCAAAGAAAACGGCGGCAAAGAATTTCGCGCTCGCCATATCTTGGTCGAGAAAGAAGCCGAAGCAGCCAAGTTGATTGCTGATCTGAAGAAAGGCGCAAAGTTTGAAGATTTGGCCAAGAAAAATTCTAAAGACCCCGGCTCAGGTGCTAACGGCGGCGATTTGGATTGGGCTGCACCTGGCAGCTATGTGAAAGAATTTTCTGAGGCGATGGTGAAACTGCCAAAAGGCAAATACACCGAGACAGCCGTGAAAAGCCAATTCGGCTTCCACATCATCCGCGTGGATGATGTGCGTGAAATGCAATTGCCGCCGATAGATCAAGTCAAGCCACAAATTTCTCAGCAACTGACGCAGCAGAAATTGCAGGCGTTTCAAAAGGGTTTGCGGGATAAGGCGAAGGTGGAGTAACTGCTACTGAACGCGGATTTCCGGACGCAGAAGACGCAGAGGTTTCGCAGAAGACGCAAAAAAGAAATACAAAACTAGAAACGGCTTTCGAGACTGTTTTCCAAAACCTATTGTTTTCTTGTCTTTTGCCTTCTTTGGTCTTCCTTCTGCGTAACCTTTGCGTCTTCTGCGTCAGGCAATTCGGTGTTCAGGCTTCAACAGCCAACAAAGCCCAGTCGATATGCTCTGCCACCAGAGCGCTCGCACTGGGTTTTTTTTCGCCTAGGATTTGCCGAATAGCAGCCGCATCCTCACTGGCCAGCAATGGATTTCGCAAAGCATTGCCCATCGCCACTGCAATATTCCTCTGCCATCTCTCATGCCCAATCCGGCGAATCGCCGAGCCTTCGGTGTAGCGCAGAAAATCCTCCTCGCTCCAGCTAAAAAGCTTCACGAGCTGTTGGCCAGACAAACCAACTCGCTCATCAAAATCCGGCAAAGCGCTGCGCTGAGCAAACTTATTCCACGGGCAGGCCAGCTGGCAATCGTCGCAACCATAAATGCGGTTGCCTATCAAAGGGCGAAGCTCTAGCGGAATCGGGCCATCATGCTCAATCGTGAGGTAGGAGATGCAGCGCCTGGCATCGAGCTTGTAGGGCGCAATAATCGCCTGTGTGGGGCATACGTCAATGCAACTGGTGCAACTGCCGCAATGGCTTGCTACGATGCTAGTAGCTGGCAGCGCAATATCCACGTAGATTTCGCCCAGAAAGAACATGCTCCCCGCCTCGCGCGAGAGGATCAGCGTGTGTTTACCCCGCCAGCCGATGCCGCTTCTAGCCGCCAGCTCCGCTTCCAGCACAGGCGCAGAATCGGTGAACACGCGGT
>JAYSRZ010000006.1:0-2498 GCA_043720775.1 Variovorax sp.
ACCCGGTGCAGGCGGCACGCTCGGCGCGACAGCCATGCTCAATGCCAAGCCCGATGGCTACACGCTCATCAATTGCCGCTGGGCGTGTATCGCCTGCCCCACATGCAAAAAATGGCTTTTCACCCCGTCAACGATCTCACGCACATTGCCTGCCTCACTGGCTACGCCTTCGGCATCGCCGCCACTGCGGATGCGCCTTTTAAGACGATCAAAGAAATGGTGGCCTGGGCCAAAGCCAATCCCGGCAAACTCGACTATGGCCACACCGGCATAGGCACCACGCCACATTTGGCCTTCGAAGAGTTCGCTGCAAAAGCCGGCTTCACCACCAACCCGATTCCCTACAAGGGCTCGGCTGAAATCTTGCAAGCGATTCTCGGCAACCAAATCCCCGTGATGAGCGGCACGACAGAATTCTTCCCGCATGTGCAATCGGGCAAGCTGCGCTATCTGGCCACTTTAGGCAGCAAGCGCACCAAAGCCTTCCCCGATGTGCCGACTGTGAAAGAAAGTGGCTGGGACACGATCTCGGAATCGCCGTTTGGCATCGGTGGCCCCAAGGGCATGGATCCTGCAGTCGTCAAGATGCTTGAAGGCGCGTTGCTAAAGGTCTGCCAAGATCCAAAGGTGCTCGAAGTATTTGATAAATTTCATCAGCCCGTGATTTGGATGGACAGCGCCGAATACTCGCGCTACGCCGTGCGCACTTTCTCGCAAGAGCGCGCTACGATTGAGCGCTTAGGCTTGCTGCCAAAAACTTAATCGCTGATGCAATCAAAAAAAGGGTGGTTCATGCCACCCTTTTTTTATGTCGGCATTACACCCAGCGCAGATCAGCTTCCAAAGTGAATCTGATAACGCGCGCCATCACTCACCGTGCAAGCGCCCGTGCCTTGGCCCACAGCAGTAAACAAATACTCGCAGCGCATGCTGCTGCTTGAATTCGCTGCGTTGGCAATGCCCCGCTGCCCAGATGCTTGCGCCCAATTCACGCCGCCCTGGACTTGACTCATGATTTGGCCAAAGCCCGGATAATTGCGATCCACACGCGTGGCCTCGCCTTGCAGCAAGATGCCTTGGTAGTTCACCGTGAAGCTGCCGCGCCCTGCGCCGTTATCAATCACGCTGGCTTGCAAAATGCCTGCATTGCGGGCGGCCTCGTTGGTGGGATACAAGCGCGCACTCACAGTTTGCCATTGCGGCGTGGCCGCTGCTTGTGGGGCGCTTTGCTGCACGACGACAACGGGCGGCTGCGTTGCGCTCTCGTAAGGCCGCCCCGTCTTCGGATCCATCGGCACAATCACGCAAGCAGTCATTGCGGCGGCAGCAAACAGCGGAACAGCCATACGAACAGAGGAACGCAGAAGCATCAAATCACACATATCAACTTTCAAAGCACGGCACATGCCGTGAATGAAATATGACTGCAGATGCAAAAGTGCGGTACATCTTGCGCCAAGTGGCGTGCCTTGATACCCAAGGCAGCTTGCAGCGCAACTTTTGCGCTCTTGGACTGGCCCTTAGCGTTTGTTCACCAGCACGATGCCCACGCCAACAAGTGCAATAGCGATCACAAGCTGCGGCGTCACGGGTTCACCGAGCCATAGCGCTGCGAACAGCAACGCAAAAACAGGCGTGAGGAAAACGAACGCACTCATCTTGCCAGCCGGATAACGAATGAGCATCCACATCCAAGTCAAGTAGCTCGCAAATGCGCCCACGGCTGTTTGCAGAAAAAGCGATGTCCAAGCAAAGACGCTCAACTGCGAAGGCATCGGCCATTGCTCGCCCATCAGGAGTGAGATCACAGGTAATACAACTGCACTGCAGGCCAGTTGATAAAACAGCAAGCGCTCTGCACTGATCTGCGCAAGCTTTGTTGCACGAATCACCACCGTCGTTAAACCCCAAGAAGCACCAGCCAGCAATGCCAGCACATCACCCAAACGCCCTGAGCCTGATTTGTGCAAGCTCTCCCAAAGCGCAAAAACAACGGCTGCAAAAGCACACGACAGCCCCAACCATTGCAGCCGATTCATTCGCTCGCTTTTTACAAACAGCGGCAGCAGTGCAGCCACCCAAAATGGCGACGTGTAAAGAAACACCGTGACACGAGATGCGCCGGTGTGGCTGAGCGCCAAATAAATGCAAGCAAATTCAAACGTGAAAAATGCGCCAGCCAGCAACCCAAGCACCAACGAGCCATCTTTAAGTAGCAAAGGAATGCCACGCAGCTTGCACCACAGCATCAGCAAGGCAGTCGCGCCGACTGCACGCACTGCCGACTGAAACACCGGCGGCATCTCGGCAAGAGTGGCCTTGGCCAGCACTTGCTGCAAGCCCCAAAACACGCAACACCCCAGCAACAGTGCAATGGCTAAACCATCCAAATGTTCTTTGCGAACACTCTGTGCTGATCCGTTCACAGTGGATGCTCTGTATAAAACTTGCCGCCATGAAACAACAAGGGAGAACGCGTTGCATCGTGTTGACAAGCC
>JAYSRZ010000007.1:0-2491 GCA_043720775.1 Variovorax sp.
TTGCTGGGGCTGTTTGAGGGCATTGGCGCAGCGCTGTTGGTGATCGTGCTCAGTTTGTGGGTGTCGGCTGTGATCGAGCGGCGGCTGCTCTTCGATGCAGTGAGCGATTTGTCGTTGCGCAAGGTGGCCACCAATGCGATTCGTGTGCTGCTGCTCATCGTCGGATTGTTGTTTGCACTGTCGGCGCTCGGCGTTGATCTCACCGCGCTTTCGGTGCTGGGCGGTGCGCTTGGCGTGGGCCTGGGCTTTGGCTTGCAAAAGCTGGCATCTAATTACGTCAGCGGCTTCGTGATTTTGCTAGAGCGCAGTTTGAGGATTGGCGACAACGTGAAGGTCGATGGCTTTGAAGGCACGGTCACCGATATCAAAACCCGCTACACCATGATTCGCTCTGTCAATGGCCGCGAAGCGATTGTGCCCAATGAGAAAGTGATCACTGAACGCGTAGAAAACTTATCTCTCAGCGATCCCAAGGTCTTGGTGATCACCAACATCACCGTGGGCTACGACAGCGATGTCGCGCAAGTACAGAAGATTTTGTGTGATTCGGCTGCGAGCAGTGATCGTGTTTTGAAAGATCCCGCACCTGTGGCTCATTTGGCTCAGTTTGCACCCGACGGCTTGGAGTTTTCGCTGTGCTTTTGGATCAGCGATCCAGAAAACGGCCAGCTCAACGTGAAAAGCGAAGTTCACATCGCCATCCTCGCCGCACTGAGGCAGGCCAAGATTGACATTCCTGTTCCGCAACGCGTCGTTAGGATGGCTTAGATTCGAAGAGCCTGTTTAGCCTTAAGAGGATGCTAATTAGCGTGTTGGCGGCAGTCGAAGACGGAACGCGCCTTTCGCCAATTGGACATCCACCACTTGTCCGCCTTGTGTCACTTCGAGCAAACCTCGCGCTGCTAGATCGCTTGCCACTTTTCTCACTTCATCCATGCCTGAACGCCAATCTTTTTTGGCCGAATACACGATTCTTGCTGCCTCGCTAGGGCAAATCGTTTTGCCAGGCAGCCGTTTGACGAGCAAACCCAAGATCGCATTTTCTATAGCAGCAGAAGCTTCACTCACATCTTTAACTTTACATAATATACATCGTATTTAAAAAAAGTGTTTAAAGTAAGCAGAGATTTAAGGAACTAGGGTCAGAGTTGTTTGCCGCGTCACGTTTGAGCCGCTTGCTGCTCTTGCATCAATATACGTGATCGTCAGATTCACCGCCACTTCCGCATTTTGCAGATAAGGCAAATCGATTCGGCCATTGCTCACAAAAACCGCAGATCCTCCACGCGCAATCGGCAAATTAGCCAAACGGAACACACCCGGCGAGATGCGCGTCAGCGCAAAATTTTCACTGTCACCGTTGCTCGCTGTGACCAACACCTGAATCGCAGTCGCATCAACATCTGCATCATTAACTTGGATGGCTACGTTCAATGACGAAGGCGTCGCAACGCATGTTGGTGGCGCTGTATTAGCTGGAAGCTGGAAATTCAAAGCACTGCAAGTACCGGGCGGCGTTTGCACTTGAATATTTGCAGAAACAATACTGAATACAGGAACAGACCGAACTTGGCTAAAAGCAAGCGGTGCGTTGAGTGCTACGTTGGTGCCTGGTGTGCCGGAGAGCGTGACTGGGCTACTTTGAGGATTTAGCTGACTGATCGAGCCTGAGTTGTTGACAACAAGACCGTTCGGCGGAGATGCTGTGTAAGAAACAAAGCAGGTCGTCTGCGCGGGATTTGGAGGTGTTAGCAAACCTTGAATGGTTTGTTGCCCGCCAGGAAGACCGGAAACAATGAGTTGGCAGGCATTGCCGCCGCCGGTTGATGGCGTGACAGCACAAGTGTTTGCTGGCGTTATAAAGGGTTGAATATTGTAGCTCGGGCCAAGGGTGGATGGCGGTAGCGTAGCGACAATGCTGTAAGACAACGGTGCTTGGGTGCAGCCGGGGTTGTTACCGCCGTAAATCACCGAGGGTGCGCTGACCGACACCACGCCATTGGTTCCTGCATTGCCTGTGACGGCTGCAAAAGGAGAGCTGCCAGCCATCCCGCCCACTTGCCACTGGTTGCCAGCGAGACCAGACAACAAGACCGACGAGTTTCCGCGAACGATCACAGGTCTAAACGTCACGGCATCTAAAAAAGTTTTTTCCCAATTGAACGTGATGGACGCCACATCGGGGCCGCATTGCATTTGGCGGTCTTTGATTTGAATGCGCGTTTGGCGCTGCGTCACGTTACTGGTTTGCACGTCGTTGATAACAGCGCCGTAGCCTACCATCGCCGGGCTTAAACGTTGTTGCAAGAAGGCAATATCGCCCTGCTCGTAGGCGCGGATCAGTTCGTCGAGGCGTTGTTGGGCTGGTGCATTCGGAGCGCATTGGGTGGAGACTTGCACTCCGCCCTGCCCTGATGCGCCACCGGAGGAGACGACGAGCGCTTTGCGCGTGTCTAGGCGCTGCTGCTGGTTGGATTGCGCATCTTTTTTC
>JAYSRZ010000008.1:0-6972 GCA_043720775.1 Variovorax sp.
GAAGCATCAAGATCGGTGACGCGCACCATGGTGTGGAGGTATTTCATGCTTTAGAGCGTACTCTTTTTTCGGAAGCATTGGCAGTACTCGCCGGGAAACTATTTATGGCATCCAACACCCAGTTATCAAGAGCCAACTACTATAAATTCAGTAGCACTTCACGCAGTATCCATTTGGCCTAGAGGCCAAAAACACTTAAAAACTGAGGCGTTTAATGCGCCAACAAGGCATTGACGGGATTGAGATCCTCCGCCTTCAGCGTGCCATTGGCTTGACGCAAACGCAGAGTGCCGACCAACACGTCGTATCGCGCCTTCGCTAAATCGCGCTTGGTTTGGAAGAGCTGAGATTGGCTGTTCAAAACGTCGATGTTGATGCGCACGCCGACTTGGTAGCCGAGTTTGTTGGCATCCAATGCGCTTTGGCTGCTGGCCTCTGCGGCCTCTAGCGCTTTCGCTTGACCTAAGCCGGAGAGGACGCCGAAATACGCGGTGCGTGTGGCTTGGGCGATGGTGCGCTTGGCGGCTTCTAAATCATTGCGGGCTTTATCTTCGAGTTGCAATGTTTCTTTGATGCGGTTTTGTACGGCATAGCCTGAGAACAGCGGATACGTCAGGGCAATGCCGATGGTGGCGTTTCGGCCTTCTGTGTTGATGCGACTGGCTGCGCTACCGCTGGAGTAATTCAAGCCGTAAGAGCCTGTCAGATCAAGGGTCGGCTTCTCGCCGGCTTGGGCTTTTTCGGTTTCTAGTTTTGCGATGTCAACCGCCAGCTCTGCGGCTTTGATGGTGGGATGCTGGTCTTGCGATTGCGTCACCCAAAGGTTCACATCTGCTGGCAACACATCAGGGAGCTTCACGGGCAAAGCCAGTGCTTTGGGCGCAACGCCCGATTTGCCCACCAGCTGGTCGAGCGCAATGCGCTTGACGCGCAGATCGTTCTCCGCAGCGATTTCTTGCGCGATCACCAGATCAAAGCGGGCTTGCGCTTCGCGTGTGTCGGTAATCGTCGACGTGCCGACTTCAAAATTGCGCTTTGCCGCCGCGAGCTGCTCTGCCACGGCGGTTTTTTGCGCTTTCACAAAGGCCAAGCTGTCTTGGCTGGCGAGCACGTCGAAATAGGCTTGCGTGACGCGGATGATCAGATCTTGCTCAGCTGTGATGAGGGCTGATTTGGCTTGCGTGGCTTGCAGCTCGCCTTGTGCGGCAGTGGCTTTGTTGGCGGGGCGATAGAGCGGCTGGCTGGCATTGATAGCGGCGCTTTGCGAGCCAAAGGCGCGATTGGGGTTGGCAGAGGGCTTGATCACATCGGCATTCGTGCCGCTCAGACTGGCTGTGAGGCCGACCGTAGGCAGCAGGCCCGCTTTGGCTTGCTCTGCGCGAGCTAAATTGGCCTCGTATTGGGACTTGGCAGATTGGTACGTTGCGTCATATGTGCTGGCGGCCTGGTATAGCTCGGTCAAGTTTTGCGCAAGAGCGGTGCCTGCACTGAGCAACAGGCTGGCGGCGATGCTGATCGAATTCAAAGACAAATGAAGAGGGCTGCGCATAACGATCCTTATGTTTCAAATTCAAAAATAATCAGTCGTGTTCAATAGCTTTCCACGCTGGCATCGAGCTCGCGGCTCCAAGCTTCGATGCCGCCAGAAATGTTGATCACGTTTTCAAAGCCGCGATTGAGCAGAAATGCAGCGACTTGTTGGCTGCGAATGCCGTGGTGGCAGAGGCAAGCTATTGCGCGGTCTTGCGGCAATTCACTCAGGCGCTGTGGGATGCTTTGCATCGGCATCAAGAGCACATCAAATGCGGGCGCATCGGCGATCAGTTGAATGCTGGCTGTAGACACTTCCCAAGGCTCACGCACATCCAACACCAGCGGGGCGACATCGCCTTGGGCGGCAAGGCTTAAGAGCCATTGGCTGAATGCAGCAGGGCGAATTTGCGGGATCATGCTTGCAGATTTAGAAGCTGAACTTCGGCGTGTCTGCAAAGCCTTGCAAGCGAGGCGCAAGCGTGTCCCAAGGCTGCGTGGTGACGCAGCTGCCATCGCTTGCTTTGGTGACAAACGTAGCGCACATCACAGGCTCATCGCCCACGATCGCAGCCAAGCGGCCACCTGGCTTGAGCAGGGCTTTCAAATTCTCAGGCACATGCGCTACCGAGCCGGAGAGCACGATCACGTCAAAAGGGCCATCGATGGCAAGATCAATCTTCGAGCCATCCGCGATGCACACTTCGCAATTGTGGATGCCCGCTTTTTGCAGATTGGCGCGAGCGGTTTGCGCCTGCGTTTCGTTGATCTCCAGCGAGATCACGCGTTGCGCTTTGTGCGCTAGCAGAGCGGCCATGTAGCCGCTGCCCGTGCCGATTTCTAAGACTTTTTCATGTTTATGCACGGCCAAGTCTTGCAGCATGCGCGCTTCTACCTTGGGCGAAAGCATGTAGAGCCCATCCTTGCCACCGCTTTGTAGCGGAATTTCCATATCGGTAAAAGCCACCTGTTTGTAGGCCAGCGGCACAAAATCTTCGCGCTTGACGGTGGCGAGGAGTTGCAAAACGGCTTGATCGAGCACATCCCAGGGGCGGATTTGTTGCTCAATCATGTTGAAACGGGCTTGTTCGAAATTCATAAAAATTCTCTAAAAAATACGGTTTTATTCAGCTGACTTGAAGGCAGGCGGCAAACCTTCGATTTTAGTCGTTGGCTTGTCCGTAAAAAGCCTGATCAGCCATTGCGCCAGATCATCCATATAGCAATACGCTACGGGCACAACCACCAAGGTCAGCAGAGAAGATGTAATCACGCCGCCAATCACGGCTTGCCCCATCGGCGCGCGCTGCTCGGAGCCCTCAGACAATGCAAAGGCCAGCGGCACCATGCCGAAGATCATGGCCAGCGTCGTCATCAAAATCGGGCGCAGACGCACTTTTGCTGCAAGCAGCAGCGCATCCACGCGAGGCATACCCGCGACGCGCTGGCCGCTGGCGTCGATGCCATCTTCTCTTGAGCGGATCGCAAAATCCACCAGCAAAATTGCATTCTTCGTCACCAAGCCCATCAGCATGATCACGCCGATCACAGAAAACATCGACAGCGTGGAATTGAAAGCCAGCAGCGCGAGCACCACGCCAATCAGCGTGAGCGGCAGCGCCGTCATCAGCGCAAGCGGCTGCAAGAAGCTTTTGAATTGGCTGGCCAAGATCATGTAAATAAAAATGATGGCGAGCGCCAAAGCCGAGATTGCGTAGTTAAACGATTCGGCCATGTTCTTCGTGCTGCCGCCAAACTGGTAGCTGTAGCCGGGCGGCATGGTGATGCCATCTAGCGTTTTGCGAATGTCGGCTGACACATCGCCTGCCGCGCGGCCAAATACGTTGGCATTGATCGCCACTTCGCGCGTGAGATCGCGTCGGTTGATTTGGCTCGAACCCACCGATTCGCGCACACTGGCCACTTGATTGAGGCGCACGATGCGCGAGCTGCCATCTGCATTTGTGCCGAGCGAGAAAGGCAGGCGCTCTAAATCTTGCGGCGTGTTGCGCGCATCGGGCGCGAGGCGCACGTTGATGTCATACGTCTGGTCATCAGGCGCGCGCCAGTTGCCCACCGTTTGGCCAGCCACGAGTGTGCGCAGGCTGGAGCCGATTTGCGCGGTGGTGAGCCCCAAGTCAGAAGCCACCTCGCGGCGCACATCCACCTCAATCGTCGGCTTGGCCGGCTTCACACTGGAATCGAGATCCACGAGGCCCGGCGTGTCTTTCAGCTTGGCGAGTACCTGCACTGCAAGGCGCTCAAGTTCTTTCAAATCCGTGCCTTTGATGGCCACTTCGATTTGCTTATTTCCGCCCACGGCATCAAGCGTGCCGGCTTGTGTCACGGTGATGCCAGCGACTTGCTGCAAGCGTGTGCGCAGTTCGGCTGAGATTTGATCCACGCTGAGCGCGCGTTCTTTGCGATTGCTCATGCGCACATAGACGTTGGCGTAAATTTTGCCTTGCGCGTTGCCGGTGTTGATGGTGGAGAGCGTGTAGCGCACCTCTGGTCGCTCGCGGACAATCGCCTCGACTTGGCGGGCCTTGGCTTCAGTGGCCTCAAGAGATGAACCCACTGGCGTGTAAAAGCTGATGTTGCTCTCGCCGAAATCAGCCTTGGGCACGAACTCTGTGCCGAGGAAGCGCAGCATGAAAATGCTCACGCCGAAGATCGCAAAGGCGAGCAGCAGGGTGGTCTTCTTCCAGGTCAAGCTCCAGCGCAAAATGCGGGTGTAGCCATCGCCCAGGCGCTCTGTGCCGCGCTCGAAAGCATGCGTGATTCGGCCAATGGTTTTGTCATACCAAGTCACAGGTTTGAAGGGCTTGCCATGCAGGTCAATGGCAGGATCGTGCCAAATTGAAGACATCATCGGATCGAGCGTGAAGCTCACAAACATCGAGATCATTACGGCAGCCACAATCGTGATACCGAATTCGTGGAAGAATTTCCCGATGATGCCGCCCATGAAGCCAATAGGCAAGAACACCGCCACGATAGAAAATGTGGTGGCGAGCACGGCCAGGCCAATCTCTTGCGTGCCGTCAAGAGAAGCTTGATATGGCGTTTTTCCCATCTGAATATGCCGCACGATGTTTTCGCGCACCACAATCGCATCGTCAATCAGCAAGCCCACGCAGAGCGACAAAGCCATCAGCGTGATCATGTTGATCGTGAAGCCAAACATGTTCATGAAAAGAAACGTGCCGATCAGCGCAATGGGCAGCGTGAGCCCGGTAATGACTGTGGAGCGCCAAGAATTGAGGAAGAGGAAAACGATAAGAATCGTGAGAAATGCGCCTTCGATCAGTGTTTGGCGCACGTTGTTGACTGAGAGGCGAATCGAGCGCGAATTATCCTGAATCTCTTGCAACTTGATGCCGGGAGGCAGCTGCTTTTCCATCTCCACAATCGCCTTTTTCAAGCCATCGACCACATCAATCGTGTTCTCGTCTTGCGACTTTTGCACCGATAGCAGCAGCGTGCGCTCGCCGTTGTAGAGCGCGAGATTTTCTGCCTCTTGCGCGCCGTCTGCAATGCGGGCGAGTTGGCCAACGGTGATCGCCGCTCCTGCTTTTCTTGCCACAATAATTTTCGCAAAATCTTCTGGCCGCTGCACCCGCGCTTGCACCTGCACCACGCGCTCCTGCGCCACCGAGCGCACCGCGCCAATCGGCAAATCTTGATTTTCATTGCGAATCGCGCTGGCCACTTGCTCGCCGCTGATGCCATAAGCTTCCAGCGCTTGCGGATTCAAATAAATATTGATCTCGCGCTTGGTTGCGCCCACCAAAGCCACCGAGCCCACGCCGCGCACATTCTCCAAACGCTTTTTCAAATTCTGATCGGCCCAATTGGTCAGCTCCACGCCGCTCATGGCTTTGCCGCTGGCATCCTTCTGTGGCAGCACAGCCACAGACCACACAGAGCGCGCCGATGGATCAAAGCGCAGCACGCGCGGCTCTTTCACCTCTGTGCGAAGGTTAGGGCGCACAGCGGCCACTTTCTCCCTCACATCATCAGCTGCCTTGCGGCCATTGATATTGAGCTGAAACTCAATCACCACCACGGAGGAGCCTTCGTAGCTGCGCGAGGTCAGCGCGTTGATGCCGGCAATGGAGTTGACGGCTTCTTCAATTTTTTTAGATACTTCCGTCTCCACAATCTCTGGCGCTGCGCCGGGATAGTCTGTGGCCACGATCACCACAGGAAAATCAATGCTTGGAAACTGATCGACCTTCAAGCGCTGATAACTAAAAATGCCCAGCACCATCAGCGCCAGCATCATCATCGTGGCAAACACGGGGTTTTGCAGGCTGACGCGGGTGAACCACATGGTTTTAAGTGCCCGAAGCGGCTTTGGCCGGCATGGAAGCTGGCTTGCTTGTGGGCAAGCTTACCAAGGTGTTTTCACGAAGACTTCCGGCACTGGCCGGCGTCAATACTGCGCCAAGCGCTATGTTTTTAAGAGCAATCATCGTGATGCCATTGGCCTCACCTCGGCCCCCTGTTTCAACCGCTCTATGCACGATGCGCCCGTTTTCAATCAACTGCACATAAGGCTGTGGCTTATCCGTGCGCACGGCTGACAAAGGCACAGCAAGCGCGGATTCCTTCACCGTATCGAGCATGCCTTGTGCAAACAAACCTTGGCGCAAGCCAGGCAACGATGCCACATTCAAATACACCAGCACGCTGCGGCTGCTGCTCGATGCGCTCGGGTTAATGCGGCTCACCGTCGCTGCGATCTCCTCTGAGCGGCCTTCGAGTTTCAAGCGAGCAGTCTGCCCCACGCGCACTTGCACCGAATCGCTCGCTGAGAGTTGAGCCTCCAGCTCCAAGCGGCTCACATCCACAATTTCCACCACGCGCGCATCGATGCCCACACGCTCGCCCGGCTGCGCCATGCGCTGCGAGACGATGCCGCTAATCGGCGCCGTGAGCACCGTGTCTTGCACCGATTTGCGCGCGATATCTAAGCCCGCAAGAGCGGCTTTGTGATTGGCCTGCGCCGATTGCAAGGTGGCCACCGACATATCGAGCGCCGTGCGCGAGATAAAGCCTTGATCCACTAGCGATTTATTGTTGTCAAAGCTGCGCTGCGCCATATCGATTTGCGCTTTGGCCGCATCAGCCGTCTCTTGCGATTGACGCACGCGAGCGGCGTATTCGCTGCTGTCCACGCGAGCGATTGTTTGCCCCGCTTTCACAGCATCGCCTTCGCGCACCACAAGGCCTTGCAACTCGCCGGCCACGCGCGCTTTCACCAATGCCGAATTCACTGCCTTGAGCGAGCCAGAAATTGGAATGCCCTGAGAGAGTTCAATGCTTTGCACCGTAAACACATCGCTGGCAGCCAGCTCAATCACCGGCTCAGTTTTGACGACTGCTGCCATAGGCGCAGCTTGCCGCTTAGCGAGCACGCGAGCCGCACCTCCTGCA
>JAYSRZ010000009.1:0-2485 GCA_043720775.1 Variovorax sp.
CGCAAAAGACTGGTTAATGCGGCGCTCACCGAGATGGAAACCGAAGTGGATATTTCCCGCTTCAAAGATCAGGATCAAAGGTTGGCAACGCTATACCACTCTGGTATGCGTGACATGTTGGAGCAACCTAGGGATATCGCACGTGTGTTTAACGTAGTTCAAATGATGGAGCCAATGCTGCGTGGCGAAATCGTATTTTCTGACATCCTTGGATTGGCGCTTTTATCTGTGAAGGCTCCACAAGTGTTTGAACTATTGCGCAAGAATCCCCGCATTTTCGTTGGCCATCATTTCGAAGATATGGCTTCTTTAAATCAATCAAAGGATCCGATTGAAGCGGGAAAAGATGCACGTGACGCTGCATACGCTGCTTGCAGCTCCCCAGATGGCGTGCGCGGTCTGATACAGTTTCTATTCCCTAAGGTAAGGCAATCTAAGGGAAGTTATGCGTTGGCCAATACCTCGTTTGCAAACGGAAATATTGCTCACCCTGCCAAGCTAGCCATCGCGCTGCAACTAGGCATGTCAGAGGGTGATCCAAGCGTTAAGTCTGCAAGACTCTATTTACAGTCTGCAGATAAACGCGACGAGATCGTGAAATCGCTAACAATTGAAAACTGCAATGAATTCGTTGAATTGCTGGGTGATGTGGGCAAAACACTGCGAGGTGAGGGCGTGGGCGATATGTCCGAACTATGCGTTGCGATTGCGCGCCTTCCAGAGCGACCTGTATTTATTGAGCGAGACAAAGCTAACCTCGAAATTCTACGTCTGCGGATTGAAGATTCTGCGCTTAGGTCCGTGAGTATGTTGCTAGCAGGATGTGACGAACCGAAGAAGAGTTCTATTGCCGAAGCGATTGCGAAAAATCCTTGTGCGCTATCTTGCGCAGCCGAGATCGTGATGCAAAGTTATGTGCCTGGTAGAGAGCGATATTCGCAACAACTCAGCGCAACCGCTGCTTCCAAGGAAAATATCCTAACTGAATTTGCCTCTAATGTTTTGAAAGCTGCCAAAAGCGGTATTTTGTTTGAGGCAGTTAACCCTGGGTTCATACTATTTACGATGGCACATGCAGTACCTTTAAAGTGCTCAGAAATTTTTGAGTTATTAAAGGCGCAAGTGGGAGGGCTGGATAAGTTTGCTTTGCATTTTCTTGGCAGCAGTAGAGATTCAACTAAAGGAGTTGTATACAGCTTACCCAAGGAAGAGGATCTCTTGAAGTGCTTTTGTAAGATCGATGTGTTTAAGCAGCTTGCCACCAATCGTCTTAAAGATCCCCTGCTTGTCTATCCTGCTCGTGCAGCTTGGAGCTCGGTTGTGGAGGAAAAAAGCCTGTATGGAGTCGATGGCTCAGAGGCACGACGGTGAAGATTAAATTGATTGAGCCTGCTGCTAGCCGTCAGTTACCATTTACAGTTCCCTTCGCCCCTATCTATCATCCCACGGAGAGAACCATGTTCAGTCACGTCATGTTGGGTGTTAACGATCTTGAGGCTTCGCGCAAGTTCTACGACGCGCTGTTGGGCACGTTGGGTATTGGCCCGGGCGTGGCGCACAAGAACCGGTATTTCTACCGCAGCCCAACTGGCACGTTTGGCATCACCACGCCTATCAACGGCGCGGCGGCCACGCATGGCAATGGCAGCACCATTGGGTTTACAGTGCTGTCGCCCGAGCAGGGTGACGCTTGGTATGCGGCGGGCGTGGCCAACGGCGGCACACCGTGTGAAGACCCACCGGGCTTTCGCGAGGGCCCCACAGGCCAGATCTACTTGGCGTATCTGCGCGACCCAGACGGCAACAAGATTTGCGCGCTGCACCGGCCTGCTAAGTAAGTAGCCAGCGCCTCGCATCTTTCAGTAGCAGCAGCAACTGGCTTTGCCCTAGAGGCGATGGCTCAAACCCAAAGCGTTGGTAAAAGCGCGCTGCGTTGTCGTCGATGGGGTGTGTGAGCAGGGCGCGGATGCCTACTTGCTCGGCGACGCTCAAGGTGCGGCGGATGGCATCTTGGAGCAGGCCTATGCCGATGCCATGGCCTTGCGCCGATTGGCTTACGGCCAGGCGCGCCAGCACCATGACGGGGATAGGGTATTGGCCCATGCCTTTGCGGATGCGCTCGGGCGCCTCTAGGGGCTCTACTTGGCCCACCACCAGGCTGTAGTAGCCCAGCACATGGGTGTCATCCGCTACTACAAACGTTCTGGCCGATCCGCTGCCTTGGGCTTGTAGTGCGTGGCGTAGCAGCCAGTCGTTCAGGCTGGGTTTGCCGCTGTCAAAGCCAGCAAGCGGGCTTTTGTTGTTCAGCGGTTCAGGTGCGCGCATGGGCATGCGCTGTGACTAGTTTTTTTGTGGGGCTGGGTTTGAATTTGGCGGGCGACGGCTTGGCTGTGGCTTGCTGGTCCCATGGTGCTGCGCGCGAGAACAGGTCTTTCAGCCCGGTGTTGCTGCGGGCAGGGCGGTCTAACAGGTCGAGCAGGGCCTG
>JAYSRZ010000010.1:0-6941 GCA_043720775.1 Variovorax sp.
TTTGATGGGCACAGTCGGCACGCACGGCATCAACAAGGCGCTGTATCCCACGCTGCCTTTCGATCCGGTGAAAGATTTTTCGCCGATCACCGTGGTGGCGTATGTGCCCAATGTGATGGTGATGAATGCAGATAAAGCGCGCGCTTTGAATATCAATTCGGTGAGTGATTTCATCGCGTATGCCAAAGCCAATCCCGGCAAGCTCAATATGGCTTCCAGTGGCAATGGCACATCGATTCATCTCGCTGGCGAGCTCTTCAAAAGCATGAGCGGGACATTCATGGTGCATTTCCCGTATCGCGGCTCCGGCCCTGCCTTGCTAGACATGATTGGCGGCAGTATGGATGTGATGTTTGACAATTTACCCTCTGCCTTGCCGCAAATCAAAGCGGGCAAGCTCAAGGCCTTGGCCGTGACGAGCAGTGCGCGTTCCAGTGCCCTTCCTGATGCGCCCACCGTCGATCTTGCAGGCGGCGCTGCGATGCGCGGCTATGAAGCCAGCAGTTGGTTTGGCCTGCTTGCGCCATCATCCATGCCAGCAGCGCAAGTGCTGCGGCTTCAACAAGAAACGGCAAAAGCCATAGATCGCGCTGAAGTCAAAGACAAGCTGATTGCGCAAGGCGCTTTGCCCGGCGGCAACAGCCCCGCAGATTTCGCCAAGCACATCGATGCAGAAATCGCTAAGTGGGCGAAAGTGGTGAAGGCTTCTGGGGCGAAGGTCGATTAACGCTAAGACTGACATCACGCGTGCCATTGCGCAGTTTTGAAAGATTGAATCAGAAAATCTACCAAAGCACGAATGCGCGGCGACAGCAGCTTTCTGGACGGATACACCGCATAGATGCCCAATTCAATTGATTTGTAATTGGGCATCAATTCCACCAAATCTCCACGCCGAATATCTTCGCCAACGATGAATGTGGGCTGCAAGATGATGCCTTGGTGGGCTAAAGCCGCCGCTTTGCATGTGTCGCCATTGTTGGCGCGGATTTTGGGTTGCGTTTTCACGCGAGCTTCGCCATCTGGCCCTTGAAAGATCCACTCATCCCCCGTTGACCAATACGTGTAGCCGATCACACTATGGTTTTGCAGATCAGCTGGTTCCACGAGTTTGCGTTTTCCTTTGAGATACTTGGGCGATGCGCATAGCACCATGCGCGTGCTGGTGAGTTGTCTGCAGATCAGTGTGGAGCTGGGCAAGCTCGCAATACGAATAGCGATGTCATAGCCTTCTTCGACGAGATCAACGACTCGGTCAGACAGGGTGACATCCAGTCTGATATCCGCATACAAATCCGTAAATTTCCCCCACAGTGGAGCAAGTTGCAAAGTGCCAAATGTCACCGGGGCATTGACCCGAATCATTCCAGCAACATGATCACGTCGATTCTGAATTTCCTCCTCTGCTTCTTTGATAAATCTCAAGGTTTCATTGCAATGCGCTAGAAATGCATGCCCCTCGTCCGTGAGAGAAAGGCGTCGAGTCGTGCGATGCATCAAGCGCGTGCCTAGGCGCGCTTCCAAATCTGCCACGTAGCGCGACACTGCCGCCTTCGATGTTTCTAGGGTGTCTGCTGCTTTAACAAAGCTACCTAGCTCGGCAACAGCTGAGAAGGCTTGCATTTCTTTGAATTTATCCATGATCGATTGTATTGAAATATGGAACAGTATTTCAACTAAATCGGTATTTATCAATCAAAACAAAACAAATACATTTCATTCCGTGCTCAGCGTTTTGTTGGGCACCCAGTCAAAAACTGGTTTTATTTTTCTCAACTTAGGAATCATCATGAATCGCACTCTTATCTCCATCGCCGCCGTCTTGACTGCACTGACTGCTCAAACAGGTCAAGCACAAGACCACTCAAACTATTCGTTCGAGCTACCAGCTGCGCGCGCATCGGCGGCAGTCGGCAAAACTCGCGCTGAAGTTAAAGCAGAACTGAAGGAAGCAATGGCTAAAGGTCAAATCGTCCAAGGCGACCGTGACCCAGCGCCAATCTTCGCTAGCCCATCTGTACTCAATCGTCTTGACGTTCAGCGCGAAGCCATTGAAGCCAACAAATCACGCAATTCTGTTTATCAGGAACGTGGTTGAACCAGTGAGCAGCGGATCAAGCGGATTCAAATTTCCGAATGCGCTTGGTTCGCTGTTTACCTCATCGACACACTTTACAAATCAACCATCGAGGACATCATCATCATGAAAGTCACAATTTTAGGCGCCGGCAATATGGGCTCGGCGTTCGTCAAACGACTCCAAGCAGCGGGCCATGAAGCCACCATCACTTCAAAAGACATGAGCAAAGCCTACGCCTTAGCGGCCTTGTATGCCAATGTCTCTGCCAAAGCTCCTCATGTAGCAGCGCAACAGTCGGATGTCATTGTTTTGGCAACCGGATACGGCGATGCTGTAGCAGCACTGAAATCTCTCGGTGATCTGAAAGACAAGATCGTGATAGACATCACGAACCCAATGACAGCCGATTACATGGGCTTGACGCTTGGACATTCCACGTCAGCCGCAGAAGAAATTGCACAAGCCGTGCCGGGCGCAGTGATTGTTAAGGCATTCAACACTGTATTTGCTCCTGTGCTGAACGAAGCTGCTATTGCTGGTGTGAAGCAAGCTGTTACCACCTTCATCGCTAGTGATAGTGAAGATGCCAAGCAAACGGTCAAGCAATTTGCAATCAGCCTAGGCTTTGAAGTATTGGACGCAGGCACTCTAAAAAATGCGCGCTACTTGGAGCCCCTCGCTGGCCTGAATATTTATTTTGGCTACGGCGCAGGCATGGGCACGCAAATCGCCCCGACCTGGATTCGCCAAGCCTAACGTCTTCCTTATCTTTACTTTCTAACACCCTGCTTTTTAGGAATTATCATGAAACTTCAACTCACACGCATCGTTACTTCAATCGCGCTAGTTAGCGCATCACTGGTCGCAATCGCGCAAGATCGCCCCGCAGATATCGTTAGCCCGATAGCAGATAAAGTGGTCGCGACCAAAGTCAGCCCTGTGGACGCACGCAAGGCTGGGCGTGTCGCTTACGAGAAACCCACACCTCAAAACAGCATAATGCTGTTTATTGACCACCAGATTGGTTTGATGGCCAGCACGCGTGATTTTTCGCAGGCTTCTGGCTATAAAAGCAATGTCGTCTCTTTGGGGAAAATGGCCAAGGCACTGGATATTCCCGTACTCGTTACTACCTCCAATGCGCAATGGCAAAACGGAGACTTGCTCCCTGAGCTCAAAGAACTGTTCAAGGATCAGCCAATCTACCGCCGCACTGGCATCATCAATGCCTACGAAGATCCCAGCTTCCGCCAAGCTATTGAGGATTTAGTCAAAAAGACTGGCCGCAAACACATCATCATCTCCGGTGTGACTTTGGGCACTTGCGTTGCATTCCCCACGCTGTCAATGCTCAACGATGGTTACACGGTGCATCCTGTGATCGATGCCTCTGGTGCATGGAGTAAGTACGAGGCAGATGCCGCTACTCAGCGAATGACTGCTGCCGGAGCACAGCTCAACACAGTGTTTGCTCTCGGTGCAGAGTTGCAAGCAGATTGGAAACTGCCTTCCGGCATGAAGATGCTGGATCCGTTCATTAACGGGCTGCCTGAGTACGGTTGGGTGTTGCAAAACTTTTGGAACAACGCCGATTCAACCAAGCGCGCTGTTAAAGATCCGTTCAATATGGTCAAGTAAACAAGCCCAGCTCTCATGCGCCCGCGCATGAGAGCTTCCGAGCCCTAATACATTCTCATTTTTTTAAAACGTCATGAAACACTCTACTAACGATTTTGCAGCCTTGTTGCTGCGCAGCGCACTGGGCATCATGTTTCTCGCCCACGGTCTATTGAAATTTGTGGTCTTCACCCTTGCCGGTACGGCGGGCTTTTTTGAGTCTGTCGGATTTCCCGGTTGGGCCGCCTATGTTGTCGCACCCGCAGAGATCATCATCGGCTTGGCACTCGTTCTGGGCGTTTACACACGCGCAATGGCGTTAACCGGCGTGGTCGTGCTGCTCGGCGCGCTTTGGGTTCATCTGCCCAATGGTTGGCTATTCACCAACAAGAATGGCGGCTGGGAATACCCCGCTTTTTTGGTGATTTCTGCATTGAGCATTGCGCTGTTGGGTGGAGGGCGAATTGCCTTGACTCAGCCTCGCTCTGTGTAATGTGTCATGGAAATAAAGCATCCATGATGATTGAGGAATGACCGTGAAATCCGAACCAACACTTTTTGTCTCGCATGGCGCGCCGCCTTTTGCTCTGGAGCCAGGCCGCGCCGGCAGTTTGCTCAAAAATCTGGGCAAAACGCTCGGCAAGCCATCGGCGATCCTAGCCATCTCCCCGCACTGGCGAACGCCTCACTACTCGGTCATGACGAAGGCGATGCCTTCAACGCTGTATGACTTTGGAGGCTTCGATCCTCGACTAATGCAGATCAAATATCCTGCCCCGGGGCATCCGCTCTTGGCACTCATCACAGCAAAGCTTTTGCAGTCGCAAGGGTTTCACGTTGACATGGATGCATCCCGTGATTTCGATCATGGCGTTTGGGTTCCTTTCTTACATATGATACCGAAAGCGGATATCCCTGTGTTTCAGCTTTCCATGCCATACACGTTGACTGCGCAAGACGCATTTGCGTTAGGGCGTGCGTTGCGCCCCTTATCGCAACAAGGCGTCATGATTGTCGGCTCTGGCAGCTTGACGCACAACTTGTATGAATTCAACATGACCGCGCAAAGCGAAGCAAGCTATGCAATAGAATTCACACAATGGGTGCGAGACAAAGTAGTCGGAGATGACGCCGACGCTCTGATTGAAGCAAGCGAAAAAGCACCACATGCAAAAAGGGCCCACCCAAGCGATGAACACTATTTGCCATTGCTCGTGGCGCTTGGCGCCGCACATCCGCATGCTAAAGCGCAAGTCCTCGATGGCGGAATGACATATGGTGTGCTGTCCATGGAATCCTACTTTTGGCAGGTACAACATGCGTAACGCAATCCAACATTCAGGCAGATCCATCGTTGTGCAGAAACCGTTAGAAGCACAACAGCTGTTTTTACTTTTCCATGGTGTGGGCGCACAACCAGAATCCATGCTGGGCATAGCGAAGCTGCTCAATCAAGAGTTTCCAATGAGCATGATCGTGAGCATCGCAGCTCCGCACCCGTGTGATTTAGGCGCTGGCTACCAATGGTTTTCCGTGCGGGGCGTGACTGAAGAGAATCGCCCGCGTCGAGTACGCGATGCATACCGTTGTTTGCGCAAGAAATTCTATTCTGGCAAAAAAATGCGCGCCTTGATTCTTCACGAACAGCCTTGATAGGCTTCTCACAAGGCGGCATCATGGCACTTGAAGCTGGCATAGCGCAACCTCAACTGGCTGCAAGAATCATCGCTCACTCAGGAAGATTTGCAATACAGCCAAACGCGATTTCTGGCGAAATACGTTTTCATCTCATTCACGGCGAAAATGACGACGTTATTCCATCTCGACACTGCATAAATGCTGCTAACAAACTGCAATCTTTGGGAGGCAACTTTACGGCGGATGTGATCCCCGACCTTGGGCATTCAGTGAATCAAGATAGCTCGCAACTGATCCTCAGCTATTTGAGAAAACCGTAGTCTCAACACACCCTAGGCGCAAACCGTCGCAGGCTAGCTGATATGTTCGTGAAGTAAACGAGCAAACTCTTTCGCAGCTCTGCCTCGGGATGCTTGCCTGCGCCACAGAATGCCTGCGTGGCGAGTCAGCGAGGGTTGCTGAATTGGAATCGCAACAAGGTTCGCATGTGCAAGCACAGCACGCTCAGGAACGATGGTTGCAAGGTGAGGCGCAGCGCACGTGCTGATCAGAGCATCAATGGACTCCATCTGAACACTCACGTTGGGTTTGACACCAATGCTCTCAAATGCCGTATCGATCATACGGCGAGTGACAAAACTCGTTGGCAAAAGCGCTAGCGGATGATCTGCGAGCACCTTCAAAGTCACGCGATGCTGTTTGCACAAAGCATGCTTTTTTGAAAAAACTGCCAAAAGCCTTTCAGAGAACAATATCTCGGATTCAATATCAGGACGCACTGCGGGATGGAAAGCAAGTCCCATATCGAGCTGGCCATCGAGCAATTTTTTCTCAATGCTGTCGGCGCGCAGATCTTCAATGCTGATGCTCACCTTCGGGTATATCTGCGTAAATTTAGCCGCCACACGCGGGATGAGGCTGCTTAAAAAAGTAGGTATCACGCCCACTTTCAGACTACCGGTTTGCAGATTCGATAAATCTGCCAGAGCCATCCTGCCCGCTTCCAATTCTTGTAATGCTCTGGCTGCGTAGGCAGAAAACGCGATGCCCGAAGGCGACAGACGTAGATTCCGCCCGATGCGATCAAAAAGCTGAACACCTAATTCCCCCTCAAGAAGCCTGAGTCCGTGCGAGATGGTCGATTGCGTCACAAACAAACGCTCAGCGGACTGCGTGAGATGCTGAGTTTGCACAAGATCTAAAAAATAGCGCAGCTGATGAATTTCCATATCATTCTATTTTATCGAACGATTTATCAAAAATATATCATTTGTTATTTCATTCACTGGAATCTACATTTCATCTGCGCGTTGCACAGTTCCAATGCGCAGTTATTCATTCATCACTCCATTCAAGAGATACAGCACCATGAAATCAAATGATTCAACCTCTCAAGC
Organism: Variovorax sp.; assembly: GCA_043720775.1. Classification (GTDB taxonomy): domain Bacteria; phylum Pseudomonadota; class Gammaproteobacteria; order Burkholderiales; family Burkholderiaceae_C; genus JANMDU01. Next base: position 6,733 of record JAYSRZ010000010.1, read on the forward strand.
CGCATCTCGTCGTGGCTTCTTCTCAACAGCCATTGCCGGCGTGGCAGCGACTGTTGGTACCGCACAAGCTGCCCAATGCGATGTCACCGGGGGGGATATTCTCGGCCCGTTCTATCGCCCTAACTCCGCTACCAGTTCTAAAGCGGGATACATCATGTTGGCCAAAGCCAGCGAATCCGGCAATCGCATGACGCTCACAGGCCGCGTGC
>JAYSRZ010000011.1:0-2461 GCA_043720775.1 Variovorax sp.
CTCACGCAGTATAGATAAGGGCTTATGGCCAGAAAGCCTTAAAAACTTCGCCGCGCACCACGGCTACCGCGACCACAAACGCGGCGATAAAAATTACGGTAAAAGCGGCGGCGAATGGCGTGTGGAAAAGCAGCGCCTGTCTTGGGATATCTTGGAAGCATTTTCACAAGCGGCGCAGCAAGCCGGCATTCCCGCAACGGATGATTTCAATACGGGCGATAACGAAGGCGTGGGCTATTTTGAGGTGAATCAAAAGAGTGGCTTTCGCTGGAACACGGCCAATGCTTTTCTGCGCCCCACTTGCTATGGCCGGCCAAACTTTGAAATGTGGACGGCCGCGCAAGTCTCGCGCCTTGTGTTAAAGGCTGATGAGAACGGCGGCCAGCGCTGCACTGGCGTTGAGGTGTGGACGGGCACGGAAATGGTCACAGCCCATGCGGATGCTGAAGTCATTTTGTGCGCAGGAGCAGTGGGCAGCCCGCAGATTTTGCAGCTCTCAGGTATCGGCGATGCGGCTGCCTTGCAAGCAGCGGGCGTCACGCCGGTGGTGGATTTGAAAGGCGTAGGCGCGAATTTGCAAGATCATTTGCAGATTCGCTCGGTCTTCAAAGTGCAAGGCGCGCCAACGCTCAACACGCTGGCCAGTTCCACTTGGGGCAAGGCAAAGATCGCGATGGAATACGCATTGCGCCGCACCGGCCCGATGAGCATGGCGCCCAGCCAACTCGGCGCGTTTACGCGCTCTTCGCCCGATCAGCTTTATGCGAATTTGCAGTACCACGTGCAGCCGCTCAGCTTGGATGCTTTTGGCGAGCCGCTGCATAGCTTCCCGGCAATCACGGCCAGCGTGTGTAATTTGAATCCCACGAGCCGAGGCTCGATTTCGCTCAAGACAAACCGCTTCGAAGATGCGCCTGCGATTACGCCGAATTACCTCAGCACAGAAGCTGACAGACAAGTTGCCGCTGATAGCCTGCGTGTCACGCGGCGCATCGCATCGCAACCGGCTCTGGCGAAGTACCAGCCCGAGGAATACAAGCCCGGCGTGCAATACCAAAGCGATGAAGAACTCACAAAACTCGCCGGCGATATCGCCACGACAATTTTTCACCCCGTAGGCACAGCCAAGATGGGGCGAGATGATGATGCAACGGCAGTTGTCGACTCTCATTTACGTGTCCGAGATGGCAAGGGCGGAAAAATTGCTGGCCTGCGCGTGGTCGATGCAAGCGTCATGCCCAGCATCACCAGTGGCAACACCAACAGCCCCACGCTCATGATTGCTGAGAAAGCTGCCCGTTGGATCAGCCAAGGAAATTAAGCACAGAGGGAAACTCCGGATGTGAAGCAAGAGTCATCAAGCTTACATTTACATCACTTATTCCTGAGCAATCAGGAGTGGGGGCTTGAGGAGATACAAACAAGTGTTTGCGCTGGTATACCGGTTGGCGCACATGCATTGAACGAAAAGCCAGCCTATCAGGCTGGCTTTTTTTATTCGTGCTGCTTGCGTGACGGTGTTAACGCAGATCTGCGGTTTCTAACGCTACAGTTTTGCGCGAATAGGCATCCACAATCGCTGCACGAGAGCTAAATGCGCGTGCGTTGAGCGCAAGCTGTGCGGCCTCGTGCAAGATATCCTGAGCAAGCGACATGCTGTCAAATATGTTGAGATGCGTGCTGTCAGAGCTATTTTTTCGCCCAGAAGCTTCTCGCCCAGGGGAAATGCGGGCAACGCCCACGCCGACATCCGCCCGGAATTCTCTCGGGCTGGTGCTGTAGGGGTTGAGCATGAAAGGCCTGCGCGTTGCCACAGCCAAACGAAGCCCGAGCGTGCGAAGCACACTGGGGCGCTGCACGCTGTCGAGCACCACCACAAAATTATTGTCGCTGTACCTACCAACGACGGATGCTGAAGATCGGCTGACCTGGCGGATTCGTGCAGCCAAGCCGTAGATCACCTGCTCTAAGCCGTTGTTGCCAAATTCTTGGTTGAGGGCGGTTGTGTTGGTCAATTCCAAGCAGATCACAGCCATGTCTTTTCGATTGCGCTTGGCTCGCGCCACAGCTTCATCAACCTTGCGAATCAGCGCAGCGCCTGTCCAAAGTTGCGTAAGCAAATCGCGATCTCGGCTCATGGTCAGTGCTCTGCGCATGCGCAAAAAATCAGCATGCCGGCGTTTGAGCGTATGACACGCCACCACCACGTACAGCGCTGCAAATGCAGCACTGAATGCTTGCATAGGTATATTGCCTTTAATCAGTTGAAATGCTAGCGCAAACAAGCCAGCGACACCAAAAACCATTCCGACGCAAGCAATCGTCATGGGCAATGCAAACACATCGCCGATCAGCCAAGCGCGCAGACAGAGCCAAAAGGCCACTAAGGTGCAGGCCATGATCGCCAGCGCCATCCACTCCAACTCGCCGTGGCTTTGCAGTGTCAATAGCCATAACAACT
>JAYSRZ010000012.1:0-2460 GCA_043720775.1 Variovorax sp.
TCATTGCGCCGTCTTCTTTCAAACCGCTCGATCCCAGCGCTTCGCCTTTCGCATTGAGCCCATGTTGGCGAATCTGCGTGAGCACCACGCCGGGATAAGTCGTCGTCACGCTCACGCCATGCGTTTTCATCTCTGCGCGCAAAGCTTCAAAAAACCCAGCTTGGGCAAACTTAGAAGCGCTGTAAGCCGTGCGCCCCGGCACACCCACGATGCCTGCCAGCGAGCTCACCGCCACGATGCTTCCTTTGGCCGCGATCACATGCGGCAAAGCAGCATGCGTACACCACACGCTGCCCCAAAAATTCACGCGCATCACGTCTTCATACCAACTCAATTTGTCCGCAGACACTTCTGCAAACAAAGCCTGCGCAGAAATGCCCGCGTTGTTGATCAGCGCATCAATGCGGCCAAATTTTTCGACTGTTTGCAAGATCAGCGCAGTGCAATCGCCGCGCACACCCACATCGGTGCGAACGCACAAGGGTTGAGCGCCCAAAGCCTCGCAGCGCTTGGCGACGGTTTGCAAGCTATCCATCTTGCGAGCCGCCAATACCAAGCCCACACCGGCCTTGTGTGTAGCAGCCAGTTGCAGCGCGATCTCCGCGCCAATGCCGTCTGATGCTCCAGTGATAACTATAATTTTCATAGCAGGTTACGCAGGTTGTATGCCGGTAAAGTAGTGATTTGAGTATGATTTTATGGGGAAAGGGCACTGAGGTCTGTCTCGTAAGCGCTCTATGCAGGAGTCATTGGCGAGCCAAGGCCTGCGCTCGCCGCAGTCGTCGTAGCCTCATGCGTTCGCTCGCGAGCCACGCGGCACTTGCCGCGATATCTGACAATACGCTGCGCGCCCAAAATCGGCAACGCCAACTGCGGCGAGCGCAGGCCGGTGTGGGCGAGGGAAGTTCCTTTTCGCAGCGTGCAAACTTTTTTGGCGGTAACAACTATGGGCGAACGAAGATTGTAAGAAGAGCTAACAGGCCGCGAGGTAAGAGGTATGGCCAACGACCGATGAAAGTGTACTCACTCCTGAGGGCGTTGGCCATACCTCTTTCCTCGCAGCCGCAGCATCCAAAATGAAATCTTCCGCATGCCAATCAGTGAACTAAAAAGTAGCCAGAAAACTATAAAATTAATAGCACTCCACGCAGGCTCGTAGCCGGCTACATGCCAAAAACGCTTAAAAACAAGCCCAAACCTGCCCCGCCAGCGTCACCATGAATTCCGGGCGAATATAGAGCATAAACACACCCACGCAGGCCAGTGTGGCTGCGCTGTAGGCGAGGATTTTTTGCGTTTTGCTCATGGCCTGTATTCTCGCTGATCAGGCGGTTTTTAGCGAGCCTACTGGTCGCGAAATAGCTTCTTCTTTCACCGGCAAATTCACCAGCGCCGCAAAGATGCCCAACGCTATCGAGATGTACCAAACAATATCGTAGCTGCCGGTTTTGTCATACAACACACCGCCCAGCCACACGCCCATGAAGCTGCCGATTTGGTGGCTAAAAAAGACGAAGCCGCCGAGCATACTCAGGTGCGCCACGCCGAAGATTTGCGCCACCATGGCATTGGTGGGCGGCACGGTGGAGAGCCAGAGCAAGCCCATGACGCTGGCGAAGATGTACACGCTCCAAGGTGAGATCGGCACGATCAAGAAGACCGAGATCGCTAAGGCGCGAGCAAGGTAGATGGTGCTCAAAATGTATTTCTTGGGCATGCGTTGCCCGAGTGAGCCTGCGATGTATGTGCCGAAAACGTTGAACAGGCCAATCAAAGCGAGCGCATAGCTGGCTACCTGCGGCGAGAGGCCTTTGTCTTTCAAATAGCTGGGCATATGCACGCCGATGAAGACCACTTGAAAGCCGCAGACGAAATAGCCGGCCATCAGCAATTGAAAGCTCGGGTATTTGAAAGCTTCGCGCAAAGCGTCAAAAATAGTCTGCTCACGCACAGGCGCTGAGCCGCCTGCAAAGCTCGCCTCACGCAAAAAGAAAGCCAGAGGCGCAATTAGCAGCGTGGCTGTCGTCAAAATCAGCAATGCGTTTTGCCAGCCGAAGCTGCTGATCAGAAAGCCTTCAGTGGGCACCATCAGGAATTGGCCAAACGAGCCCGCCGCCGCCGCCACGCCCATCGCCCACGAGCGCTTCGCTGGATCAATATTGCGGCCAATCACGCCGTAGATCACGGCATATGTCGTGCCCGCTTGCGCAGCGCCGATCAAGATGCCAGCGGTGAGCGTGAACATGAGTGTGGTGGTCGAGAGCGCCATGCCCGCCAGCCCGAGTGCATAGAGCACTGCGCCGCCCACGATCACTTTGAATGCGCCAAATTTATCGGCCAGCATGCCGGCAAAGATGCCCAGAAATCCCCAAGAGAGATTTTGAATCGCCAATGCAAAAGAAAAATCAGCCCGGCTCCAGCCATGCGCCATCGTGATCGGTTGCAGCCAAAGCCCAAAGC
>JAYSRZ010000013.1:0-2458 GCA_043720775.1 Variovorax sp.
TGGCAAAAAAGTCCCGTACACCTGCACGCAATGCGATGAAGCTTGGTGCTTGCATGCTTGCCCGGTAGAGGCGATCACGGTGAGCAAAGAAACGGGCGCAAAAGTGGTGAACGAATCGACTTGCGTGGGCTGCAAAGTCTGCACGATTGCCTGCCCATTTGGCACGATCAACTACGTGCAAGAGACTGGCAAGGTGCAGAAATGCGATTTGTGTGATGGCGAGCCAGCTTGCGTTGAAGCATGCCCAACTGCTGCAATCACTTTCGTGGATGCCAACTGGACGGGCATTGACAAAATGAAGTCTTGGGCAGATAAATTAGGTAATCAACCGTCGGCCGCCTAGTTGATGTGGGCAACCAAACGCCGCATTAACAATAGAAATCAGCAAGCGCACAAGCTAGCCATACCGCCAAGCTTTGTGCCACTAGAAATTTAGGAGAATCATCATGTCTTGGGCTGGAAAAATCCTTCGCGTTAACCTCACCACTGGTATCTGCAAATCAGAGCCGCTCAACACCAACTGGGCGCGCGCCTACATCGGCTCGCGCGGCCTTGCTGCTAAATACTTGACGACGGAGCTCGATCCCAAAGTCGACCCGCTGTCACCCGCCAACAAAATCTATTTCACCACTGGCCCCCTCACAGGCACGATGGCATCGACTGGCGGGCGATACACCGTCTCCACCAAGAGCCCGCTCACAGGCGCAATCGCTTGCTCCAATGCAGGCGGCTACATCGGCGCAGAAATGAAGATGGCTGGCTGGGATATGGTGGCCGTGGAAGGTAAATCAGAGAAGCCCGTGTTCCTCTACATCAACGACGACGTGGCTGAGCTGCGCGATGCAGCGCATCTGTGGGGCAAGAGCGTATTTGAGACAGAAGCCACTTTGAAGAAGGGCTTGCAAGACCCTTTAACCCGCGTTTGCAGCATCGGCAAAGCCGGCGAAAACGGCGTGTTGTTTGCAGCCGTCGTCAATGATTTGCATCGTGCCGCAGGCCGCTCAGGCGTAGGCGCTGTGATGGGCAGCAAGAATCTCAAGGCGATTGCGATTCGCGGCACCAAAGGAGTGGGCAATATTCGTGATCCAAAAGAGTTCATGAAAGTCACTTACGAGAAGAAAAAGATCTTGGCTGAAAACGCCGTCACAGGCCAAGGCTTGCCCACTTATGGCACGCAGGTTTTGATGAACGTGATCAACGAAGTAGGCGCATTGCCCACCCGCAATCACCGCAACAATCAATTTGAGGATGCCAAAGCAATCTCCGCTGAAGCCATGGCCACGCCACGCGAGAGCGATGGTAAAAAACCGTTGGTCACCAATCAAGCCTGCTTCGGCTGCACGATTGCCTGCGGCCGCATCCAAACGATTGATAAAGACCATTTCACCGTGCAAAACAAGCCGCAATATTGGGGCGCATCTGGCGGCTTGGAATACGAAGCGGCTTGGGCGCTCGGCGCGGCCAATGGCGTGAAAGATCTCGATGCGCTGCAATTTGCCAATGTGCTCTGCAACGAAGAAGGCATTGACCCAATCAGCTTTGGCACGACGGTGGGCGCTGTGATGGAGCTTTACGAGATGGGCGTTCTCACCAAAGAGCAGCTAGGCATCGACGCAAAATTTGGCTCTGCGCAAGCGCTGGCCTTCTTTGCCGAAGAGACGATCTACGGCCGAGGCTTTGGCAAAGAAATCGGCCAAGGCTCTAAGCGCCTCTGCGCTAAATACGGCCACCCCGATCTCTCCATGAGCAGCAAAGGCCAAGAATTCCCAGCCTATGACGGGCGCGGCATTCAAGGCATCGGCTTGGCTTATGCCACCAGCAATCGTGGCGGCTGCCATCTGCGCGGCTACACGATTGCCTCAGAAGTGCTCGGCATCCCGGTGAAAACCGATCCGCTTGAGCATGAAGGCAAACCAGAGCTTGTGAAGGCTTTTCAAGATGCTACAGCCGCTTTCGATTCGTCCGGCCTGTGCGTGTTCACAACCTTCGCTTGGGGCTTGGCAGATCTCGCGCCGCAAATGCAAGCCGCTTGCGACACCGGCTACACCACCGAAGAGCTCGAGAAAATCGGTGAACGCATCTGGAACATGGAGCGCGAGTTCAACAACGCAGCCGGCTTCACGCATTTAGACGACACGCTGCCAAAACGCTTGCTCACCGAGCCAGCCACCAGCGGCCCGACCAAAGGCAAAGTGAGCGAGCTGGCCAAGATGCTACCGAAGTATTACGAAGTACGCGGCTGGGATCCACAAGGCCGGCCAACGGCGAAGACGAAAGAGCGGCTGGGGCTTTGACAACTCATTGCTATCGTGGCTTCACGGCTCGTTAAGTAGCATTCATAAAGTCTAGGTAACGCGAAAAACGCAAAAAGGACGCGAAAAGCGCGAAAGAAACTCCTAAAAAGTTTTCGCGTTTTTTGCGTCCTTTCGTGCTTTTCGCGTTACCTAGTTTGCATTTT
>JAYSRZ010000014.1:0-2455 GCA_043720775.1 Variovorax sp.
GCCACACATTGGGTTCATCTAACGCGAGATGATCACGCTTGTGAGGCAATTTTCAAGCCCGAGCTAATTAAAGCATTGGTACAAGAATATAAAGCCCGGCAGCGGCTGCAAGCAATTTGATTCTACTGCGCTTGCAGCTTGGAGCGTGCGAGCGCATCGAGTACCCAGCCTGCTGCGCACAGGCCAAATGTTGCTGTGACGCTCACGACAGAGCCGAAGCCGTGGCAATTGAGGCTACCGTCGGCATCTACGATCGCGCATGATGCGTCGGGCGGCGCAACCGCTTCTTTGCTGAAGACGCAGGTGATGCCGATTTTTTTCTCGCGTGGCGCACCATGCTGGCGGCGCAGACGATAGCGCAGATCGGCCAGGAGCGGGTCGTGTGTTGTCTCGCTCAAATCAGCGATTTCTACTTTTTCTGCACGGCGCTTGCCGCCCGCTGCGCCGCTGGTGATGAAGAGGGGCGCTTGCTTTTTAAGATGCTTGACCTGTTCAAGCGCCCACACAGCGAGCGACGTCTTTGCGCTTTGCTGATCACAACAATCGAGCACGGCATCAAAATTTATTGCGGCAAGTGCAGGCCAATTTTCGGGCGTGGCGAATTCTTCTTTTGTGTTGACTTTGCACTGCGGATTGATCAACGCGATGCGCTCTCTCATCGCATCGACTTTGGCTTTCCCAATCGACGTGGAATCCGCATGAATTTGCCGGTTGATGTTCGACTCCGCCACTTGGTCAAAATCAATCAGAGTGATGTGCCCCACGCCGCTGCGAGCCAGCGCCTCTGCCGCCCAAGAGCCCACGCCGCCAATGCCAATCACCGCCACATGCGCGGCTCGAATCGCCGCAGCACCCGCCACACCATACAAACGCTCTAAGCCCGAAAATCGACGAGCCAGATCAGCGTCAACGGCGTTCGTCAAGCCATCTTCTCCATCCGCCACATTTGGTATTTCAAAGCCAGCACCGCACCGCCAATGATGGCGGCTACTGCGATGAAACTCATCGTGGACAATGTAGAAATACCGCTCAAACCTTGCCCCACCGTGCAGCCCATGGCGGTGACTCCGCCGATGCCCATGAGCACAGCTCCCACCAAATGATTGCCCACATCTTCCGTGCCGCCAAAGCCTTCCCAGCGGAAACTCTTGGTGATCAGCGCCATCACGGTAGAGCCCGCGATCACGCCGAATACGCTGGCAATGCCTAATGTGATCACCTTGGATTTATCACTGAAAAACATAAACCAATCGAGCGTGTAGGCCACTGGCGCGACGAAGCTGAGCGCCTCTGCGCGGCCAGAATTCGTGGCGAGAAAAGCCTCCTGTAGTGAATCTGGATGTTCCGTGATGAAACCCAGCGATCCACTGGCCCACCACATTGCCGTAATCACGCCACCGATGCCAAGGCCGGCGAGTAAATTTTCGAAGTGACGAAAGTCTTTTGAAGTCAAGGCCCACAATACCAAGCCACCGCCTACGACGGCCGCTGCGAGCAGTTGTGTGAACTGCATTTTTATATCAAATATCGAAAAAACCATCGTAGAACCTGCGCTGAATGCTATTGAATTGATAGCGGTTTGATCTACTGTAGCGACACGCAGCATCGCAGGCATGCCCTTCAAGGTCGCAAATGCGGCGACGCCCATCACGACAAACACCACCATCGATTTCATGCTGCCGCCGCCCATGCGCACCAGCGTTTTGCTCCCGCAGCCCGAAGCCAAAACCATACCAAAACCAAACATCGCGCCGCCTACGAGCGCGGAGAGCCACAATACGCGGCTGCCGGCATAAAGTGTTTTGCTAGGGTCTATTTTTCCCGTGTAAACCAAAGCGCCAAATCCAAGCATGGCCACGCCGGCAGCCAAAGCCCATTGGCGCATACGCTGCCAGTCGCCCATGTTCACAATGTCGCTGACAGCGCCCATTGTGCAAAAGTGTGTGCGCTGGGCGATGGCGCCAAACAAAAAAGAAAAAGCAAAAGAGGCCAATAAGACTTGGGCTGTTAAAGAGGAAAGTTCGGAGGCTTGCATGGCGATATTTTATGTGAGCGCAATCATCTGGATGTTATGAGGAATACTTACGTATGGGTGTCGTCGAAGCAACGCCAACCTATAAAATCCACCATCACTACTCCACATCTGTTATGGCACTCATTGTTGTCTGCGAAGACGATTCCTCCACCCGAACACTTATAACCGCTGTGCTTAGCAAAGCAGGGCATATTGTTGAGGCTTTCGATGATGGCTTGAAAGGTCACACTCGGCTTCTTGAGGGCGATGTCGAGTTGCTCATCAGCGATGTGCAAATGCCGGGAAAAGATGGCTTTGCCTTGGTCGCTCAGGTGCGCGAAGACAAGCGCTTGATGGAGCTGCCTTGCATTTTGCTTACCTCGCTGCAAGAGCGCGCGCATATGCGCATCGGCATGACGAGCGGTGCAGATGATTACGTCA
>JAYSRZ010000015.1:0-2453 GCA_043720775.1 Variovorax sp.
ATGATGTTGTCGAGCACGCTCATGCCCTTGAAGAGCGCGAGATTTTGAAACGTGCGCGCCACGCCCATCTTGGCCACTTGGTGCGAATCCATGTGTTTAAAAGTCTGCCCACGAAACGTGATCGAACCTTGCTGCGGCGTGTACACGCCATTGATGCAGTTCAGCATCGAGCTCTTGCCCGCACCATTGGGCCCAATAATTGCCCGCACTTCATGCTCACGCACATTGAAGCTGATATCGGTGAGCGCTTTCACGCCGCCGAATGCGAGGGAGATGTTTTGCACGTCAAGAATGACGTCGCCAATTTTCTTGCTCATGATGTTTGTTGGCGCTCTTGAGACTGGAAGATAAATTTCCGGACGCGAAAGGCGCGAAAGTTACGCGAAAGACGCGAAAGAAATACAGAAAAATTTGTTTGGCGTGTGCGCTTCAACCAACTACGCGCAATGCCAGCAGTGTTGGATACAACAACCCCTTTTTGACTTCCCTTTCGCGTCTTTCGCGTAACTTTCGCGCCTTTCGCGTCCGGAAACTTGGTGTTAAAAATCTTCATCACGCTGCCGCCTTCAGGGAAGCAAATGTCTTCGCATCAGAAATCTTCAAAGTCGCAGAAACTTTGCCACTGCGCCCATCTTCAAACTTCACCACTGTCTCAATAAACTGCTCCGTCTTGCCGCTGTACAAAGCATCAATCAGCGGCTGGTATTTATCGCCAATGAATCCACGGCGGACTTTGTTGGTGCGGGTGAGCTCGCCGTCATCGGCATCGAGCTCTTTGTGCAATACGAGGAAGCGGCTGATTTGGCTGCCAGCAAGCAGCGTGTCGCGCGAGAGATCAGCATTCACCGATTCCACGCATTCGCGGATGAGTTTGTACGTCTCGTCTTTCTGCGCCAGATCGGTGTAGCCCGCATAGGGCAAGTTGCGCCGCTCAGCCCAGTTGCCCACGGCATTCATATCAATATTGAGCATCACGCAAACTTGATCGCGCCCGTCGCCATAAGCCACAGCTTCCTTGATGTGCTGGAAAAACTTGAGTTTGTTTTCTACATACTTGGGCGCAAACATCGCGCCATCGTTTGCGCCGCCTTTGATGCGGCCCACATCTTTCACGCGATCAATGATCTTGAGCTGGCCGCTGGCATCAATGAAGCCTGCATCACTCGTGCGATACCAGCCGTCGGCCGTTTTCACTTCCGCAGTAGCCGCAGGATTTTTGAAATACTCTTTAAGCAAGCCGGGTGACTTCACGAGGATTTCGCCATTGGTATCGAGCTTGATTTCCACGCCTTCAATTGGCACACCCACAGTGTCTGCTCTCACAGCGTTGTCGGGCTGCAAGCAAACGAAAACGGCGGTCTCGGTGCTTCCATAGAGTTGCTTCAGGTTGATGCCAATCGAGCGATAGAAGGTAAACAAATCCGGGCCAATCGCCTCGCCAGCTGTGTAGGCCACGCGCACGCGGCTCATGCCAAGATTATTTCGCAGTGGGCTATAGACGAAGAAATTGCCCAGCGCATACATGATGCTGTTGGCGAACCCGATGGATTGGCCGTCCATCTTGGCGGGGCCCACTTTTTTGGCCACATCCATGAAGGTTTTGAAAATCGCGCGCTTGATCGCGCCGGCATCTTCCATGCGAATCATCACGCTCGTGAGCAAGCCTTCAAACACACGCGGTGGCGCAAAATAATAAGTGGGCCCGATTTCTTTGAGATCAATCGTGACTGTGGCTGCGCTCTCCGGGCAGTTGACCGTGTAGCCGCACACCAGCCATTGCGAATAACTGAAAATATTTTGCCCAATCCATGCCGGCGGCATATAAGCCAGTACGTTTTCTTGCGACGTTAGATTGTCAAACTTTGCGCCGGCCGCGCTGCGATCGAGCAGCGAGAGATGCGTATGCACGACGCCTTTGGGATTACCTGTAGTGCCGGAGGTAAAAAACATCGCGGCCACATCGTGAGGTTGCGCAATGGCAGCTTCGGTTTTAAAGAAATCTGGGCGGGCGGCGGTCAATGCTTGGCCAGCAGCAATCAAGTTGTCGAGCGAATCAACGCCGGCATCAGAATAATTGCGCAGGCCGCGTGGATCGTCAAACCAAAAGTGCGTGAGCAATGGGCAGCTCTCCCGCACCTCCAACAATTTATCCACTTGCTCTTGATCCTCCACAATGCCAAAGCGAATCTCGGCATTGGTGATGGGAAAAACGCATTCAACTGCGGTGGCATCTTGGTACAGCGGCACGGGAATCGCACCCAGTGATTGCGCGGCCAGCATGCTGGCATACAGGCGCGGGCGATTAGAGCCGATCACCACGATGTGCTCGCCGCGTTTCAAGCCGGCTTGGTGCAGACCGCAAGCAATATGCTCCACTGTTTTTGCCAAGGCCTGCCACGACAAGCTCTGCCAAATGCCATATTCTTTCTCGCGCATGGCGGGAGCTGTCGGGC
>JAYSRZ010000016.1:0-6865 GCA_043720775.1 Variovorax sp.
AATTTCAACGGTGCTCGAAGCTGGGCCAATGGTCGCTACGATTTTTGTAGCGTGCGTGGGAATGCGTTCTTTCATGGGGTCTCCAAAGGCTTGTATGCAACGAAGTAATCAAGTTACATTGTGCCCTCAATTGAGTTACATGTCAGGTACGAAATCAGCTGCTCCAGCATCCGAAGAGAAGAACACGGAAATCACTGAAGTTTGCACGGAAGTCACAGAAAACCCTAGAAGGTATTTTTTGTGTCTTCCGTGTTCTTAAAGACGCATTACCAGCAGTTCAGGCCCGTTAATTGGAGGGATTGGTAGGCGCAGTGCCCGGCTTGGTCGGCTGAGGCAGCAAACGCTGCAATTCTTCTTCGCTGATAATTTCCAGCACACGCACCACGCGCTGCACGCCGGGTGTCGTGCGGGTAATTTCTGTTGCGCGCCCTGCTTCGCGTTGCGTCACGCGGCCGAGCAAATATGTCGTGCCGCGCTCGGTGACAACTTTGAAAGCATTCGCATACAAATCTTTCGCGTCCACAAAGCCTGCTTTGACGCGGCCCGTAGTGAGCGAATCGGAGGAGCGAGAGGCCAGCGATGCGTTACCGAGCACGGCCAGTTCATTCACGATGCTGCGCACATTTTCCACGCGGCTGACAATTTCTTGCGCCCGCACTTTATCGGCCTCGGTAGGCACTTCGCCTGTGAGCAAAACTTGGCGGTTGTAGCTTGTCGCATTGATATGTACACGCTCTAAAAAAGCATCGCGCAAACGATTCACCGTGCGCAACTCAATGCCCTCATCTTCAAGTTGCGCGCCGGAGGTGCGGCGATCTGTGGCAACCAACGTGCCTCCCACAATCGCACCGCCCACCACTAAGGGCAAGCAACCCGTCATGGAAATCGAAGCAAATAGAGCCACGACAGGCATCCATACTGCGCGACGCACTATGAAATTTATAGCAATTTGAGTTTCAGTCATAAATTCTCCTGATCACCTAACAACATGGCATCCACACCGTCACACAAGCAGTGCAACGCCAGCAGATGGACTTCTTGAATCCGTGAGGTGCGATCATGCGCCACGCAAATATGTACATCGGTCTCGCGCAGAATAGCGCCTACCTTGCCGCCGTTATTTGCGCCCTCTTTAGCGTTTTTGCTGCCCGCGCTATTGCCTGTAAGCGCAATCACGATCATTTCGCGCTCTTGCGCTGCTTCAATCGCTTTGATCACATTGACCGAATCGCCGCTGGTGGACATCGCGACCAACACATCACCGCTCGTGCCTAATGCGCGCACTTGTCTTGCAAACATTTGCTCAAAACCGTAATCGTTGCCAATGGCTGTGAGGATAGAGCTGTCCGTGGTGAGCGCAATGCAAGCCAACTCAGGGCGCTCGCGCTCATAACGGCCTACGAATTCAGCTGCAAAATGCTGAGCCTGCGCGGCGGAGCCGCCATTGCCACAAACCAATACTTTGCCGCCATTGGTCACGCAGGCCAGCAGCGCTTCTGTGGCCTGCGCCATAGGTGCAGCGAGCGCTTGCGCGGCCTGATAAATCAGATCAGCGCTGTCAATGAAGTTTTTTTCGATGCGTTGTTCAAGCATGTTGGAATTTATATATTAACCAATGATACTAAATTGATAGCAAAGTTTCTTGTATTTATGCCGGCGATTCGCTTTTTTGTTTGAAAAATTGCATCAAGACGCATCAAAGGCCGCTTGCAACCACTCAATCTGAGCATCTGAGCCTACGCCATCGATCGCAACCACATCAAAGCGGCAAGGCGGCGTGCGCGCGAGACGGCTGATGTAATGCTGCGCCGCGTAGATGATGCGCCTCTTCTTTTGAGAGCTGATGCTAGCAGCCGCACCGCCGTGGCTTGCACTTTTGCGCTGCCGCACCTCGACGAAAACCAGCGTGCCATCACTTGTGCGCATGATCAGATCGACCTCTCCGCCGCCGCGCCCCGGCGTTTTGAAATTTCGCGCTACCAGCATGAGGCCATTTTTGAGCAAAAAGCGCAGCGCCAACTCTTCGCCGCAGTCACCCACAGCTTTCGTGGTGGGCTGAGTAGGCTGTGTGGCTTTTGCCGCTATGCTCTTGAATAATTCCATTCAATGATTGTGCCGTGAAAGCCGACTTTTCTCTCGCCTTGGCCGCTGCGCAATCCGCTGCTGGTGCGCAGCATTACCCGGCAGGCGCTCTGTATGTCTTGGCCACACCCATTGGTAATCTCGCTGATATCTCGCTGCGCGCGCTGTATGTGCTCGGGCTTGTCGACAAAGTGGCCTGCGAAGACACGCGCCACACGCAAGGCATGCTAAGCATTTACGGCATTCAGAAACCGCTTCTCGCCTTGCATGAACACAACGAGCGCGAGGCGGCGCAGGGCATCATTGCGCTTTTGCAAGCGGGCGAGCGCGTTGCTTACGTGAGCGATGCCGGCACACCGGCTGTGAGCGACCCCGGCGCAAGGCTTGCTGCTGCTGTGCAAGCGGCTGGGCAGCGCGTGATCCCATTGCCCGGCGCGAGCTCCATCACAGCGCTAATCAGCGCAGCGGGATTGACAGGTGACACGGGTGGCTTTGTGTTTGAAGGCTTTTTATCCAGCAAAACCAAAGAGCGTGAGACGCAAATCATGCGCCTGAGCTCAGAGCCACGCGCCATCATCTTGCTCGAAGCACCACACCGCATTGAAGCTTTGGCGGCGGCTTTAGCAGCATTAGGCGAGCGAGCCATCACAGTAGGCCGCGAGCTCACCAAGCAATTCGAGCAAATCGCCACGATGCCGGCAAAGGAATTTGCGGCTTGGCTTGGGCAAGACAAGCATCGCTGCATCGGCGAATTCGCCTTGGCCATTCATCCGCAAGCCGCCTCTGAATCCATCGCGGGCGAAGGTGAGCGCATCTTGAAGCTCTTGCTGCCCGAGCTGCCCACAAAAACCGCTGTGAAGCTCGCTGCCGACATCACCGGCGAGCCGCGCAATTCGCTCTATGAACTCGCTTTAAAGATCAAAAACGAAGATGCCTAGAGGTCAATCTCATGTTTACGTTATCGCGCTCGATGATCGCGTGTGGAACAGCGGCAAATTCCGCCGCTGCAATCCTGATTACGTCATGGGGCAGCCCTTCGTTTATGTCGGCATGACGGGGCTCGATCCTGATACCCGTTTTGACAAACACAAAGCGGGCATCCAAGCCAACAAATTCGTCACAGATTTTGGGCTGCACTTGATGCCCGAGCTCTATGAACACCTCAACCCCATGCCGCATGTCACTGCGAAAAAGATTGAAGTGGAGCTAGCGATCCAGTTGCAAGCCAAGGGCTATGGCGTGTGGCAGGGCTAACCTGCCTCCATCCGCAGGGCTAACGCGCTCTGCGAGCTGCCACAGCCGTATCCGGAAAATCGCTGAACACGCCATCCACGCCCAGCTTGTAAAACATCTCGTATTCTGCTTTCGGATCACCCGCATAGTCAGAAGCTAGCCGGCGCGGCTCGTTGCGAAATGTGAAGGCATGCACAAAGAGGCCAGCAGCGTGCGCATCGCGCACCACGGAGCTGGGCTGCATCAACACGCGGTCACGCTCATCCATCTTGCCATCGCCATTGAGATCATCCATCTTGCCGTCAGCGTTGCGGTCGACTTGGCGTGCAGACATCAAATACGGCTTCCATGGGCCAATGCCATCGGCGTAGACTTTGATCTCGCGCAAGCCAGCAGGCGTGAGCAGGCTGGCGAAGGTGCGCGAATCTTTTGCCACTGCAAAATCGTAGGGCTTGTCGTAAGGCGCAACTAAATCCATGCTGCCATCGGGCTTGACATCATCTGCATCGATCAATTGCACCAAGCGCACTTGCGTTTTGCTGCGCAGATATTTCAAATTGGTCACTTCAAACGATTGGATGATCACGGGAGAAGATTTTTGCGTGTAGCCATGCTTGGCCAATATCTCTAGCAGGCGATCCTCTAAGCCGAGCTTGAGATCGTTGTGATACGTGGGATGTTTGGTCTCAGGATAAATGCCGATTTGCCGCCCCGTTTTTGCGCTTTGCTCTTTGGCGAGCGCTATGATTTCTTCCAGCGTAGGGATGCTGAATTTTCCGTTGTGGCTTTGCTCGCGTTCAGCGGCCGCCTGCTTGGCACGCAGCGTTTTGATCTCGGCCAGGGTAAAGTCAGAAGCAAACCAACCTTCTTCTTCCGCGCCATCGACCTTGCGCTTATTTTTGCGCGCAGCAAATTCTGGGCGGGTAGATACATCGGTGGTGTTGGTGATGTTGGGCTCATGCCGGGCAATCAAAACGCCATCGCGCGTGGCCACCAAATCGGGCTCGATGAAATCTGCACCTTGTTCTATCGCGAGTTTGTAAGCCTCCAGCGTGTGTTCCGGCAAATAGCCGCTGGCGCCGCGATGGCCGATGACCAAGGGCGCTTGGCCGTTCAGTGTGGGGTAAGGGCTCTGGCTGGGCACTGGGCTGGGTGCGCTGGCGCAGGCTGCCAGCAAAGAGACAGCCGCTAGGCCAGTCAAAATACTTTTCATCGCAGGATGGTTTGTCATGAATTTTCTGCCGAAGTTGAGATCAGCACACCTTACGACAAAACGATGAAATTCACATGACAAATGTGCGGCAACTGTGTGACAGACTGTTGCCGCTCGCGCCAAGCGTGTTAGAGCTCGCGCTAACACGCTCAGGCGTAAGTCACCCAATCCGGCTTATCTTCAAGATGCGGCAAAGTGTTGTAAGTCACCAGCATGTAGCGCTTCGGATTGAAGGCGAATTCTGTGACGCTGCTGTTGCGAATGCGAAGATTGAGTTCAATCGTGGTTTGCGGCGACGTGCCCAAGATATGCCCCACCGCTGTGCTGATTGGCCCTCCACTAGAGCAGATCAAAATGCGCGCATCTTCTTTGCCGCCAAACTCGACGCGCACTTCATCGAGCACATCGGTAATGCCACTCACAAAATCGGGATACGCCGGCATGCCTTTGGGTTGCACACTGCCCGCCATCCAAGCGGCCAGCCCATCGCGCAGCAGGCGGAAGTGCTTGCGGTAATTCTCTGGCGACTTTTCCTGCGACAAGGGTGCAGGATGAATCGCGTGCACGACTGCATCGCTATCGTATTCATTAAGCCCTGGCCTTGTGCGCGCCAGCTCGCTCGATCCCAAGCCTTGTGCGATGCTCGCATAAGTTTGCGCATGACGCTTCAACGACCCCATGAACGCGGCATCGAAGCGCATTTCCTTTGATTTGAAATACTGACCAAGGGCAAGGGATTGCTTCGCACCGAGATCGCTCAAATTGTCGTAATCGGCCGCACCAAAACTAGCTTGACCGTGGCGCACGAGGTAGAGAGTAGGCATGTTTTGAATTGTTGCGGTAATTGCTTTGTTGCGCTATCAAGGCGGGGACAGTTTGTTGTTCGTTGCATTGCTATTAGGCCTTGGCCTGTGGTTGGCGCGGCGAAGCATGATCTCATCGCACATACAGAATTTGCAATTGCATCCATTGGCGAGCGAAGATCTTCCGCACTTTGAATAGGCCGCGAGGATGGCGGTTGGGGTTGCTGCGGCTGCCGATTTTCGCAGCACAGGCTAAACAAACGCGAAGCGTTTTGGTTCTTTATCTTGCGGCAGGTGCCGCAAACCCCGAGCAGGGGCTGGGTACATCAGGCAGACGCTGCAATCCCAACCCTCGTAGCCGCTTCAACCAAAACGAAATCTTCCGAGAGCAAGTACTACAAAATTAATAGCGCCTCACGCAATAAACACGACGGCAAACCGCCTAAAACACTTTAGGTTTTACGAAACAATCCATCCAAACGCTGATCCCAATTGCTGCCGGGCAGTAGCGCTTGCAACTGCGAATCGCTGCTGCCGAACGTGCCGCGCATCACTTGTGCGAGCGCCGCGCGATAGTCATGATGCGCTGGCAGATCGCGATTTTCGTGGAGGTTGCCGCGCGCCAGGCCACTCCATTGCCCATGCGCTTTGCTGCCCGCAACGCGGTTGCCAATCAGCCACATCGTATTGCCGAAGCCATGATCCGTGCCGCGTGTGCCGTTCTCTTGGGAAGTGCGGCCAAACTCACTCATCACCACGATCACATCTCTATTCTGATCGAACTCCGCGCGAAGTTGCGCCAAGCCGCGCGCGAGATTGCCCAGGTTGCCTGCGAGCTGGCCTGTTGCGTTGCCTTGATTAGCATGCGTATCCCAGCCGCCGGCAGACAAAAAGCCTAAGCGCAGATTGCGATCATTGCGCATCAGCGTGCCCAAGTGTTGTGCATCAAGTGCCAAGCCCACTGGATCAGCCGCGCCATTGCTGGCTGCATTCATCTGCGCTTGCTGGGCGGCCGTGTTGGCTGGCGTGCCGTCTTTATCGAGCGTGCGCGCTTGCATCACCATCGCGCGCTCGTTGGAGAGCTCTTGCGAGGTTTGCATGCGGCTGGCTGCGCCTTGGCGAAAGGCCACGCTGAGCGCATCGTTGCCCGCATACAAATCCATCAGTGCGGCTCTTTGGCGCTCTTGCGCGAGCACGCCCACGCGCTCGGCTTGGTCTCCGCGCGGAATCAACTTCACAGGGGCTTGGCCGGCCAGAATGGCAGGGTTCGTTTCGCCCACGCCCAAAGCACCCATGCCGCCTGATGGTGCGCTAGAGGCGAGCTTGTTAAGCCAGCCCACAGGCGTGCCGGTTTTTTCAGGCAAGCCAATCTCCATCAAATACTGCGCATCAAAATGCGAGCGATTCGGCTTGGGCAAGCCAGCGCAAGGAACAGCGGCCATCACGCCTTGCTGCCACAGCGGCAAGAGCGGTGCCATAGCAGGGTGCAGCGCCCATTGATCATCGAGCTTGAGTGCCGTCTCGCGCGTGCCAT
>JAYSRZ010000017.1:0-2444 GCA_043720775.1 Variovorax sp.
CAAAAAAACTGGTTTGGCAAGCCCTGCAACTTTTGCCTGGCAACACAGCCACGCGTCCCACAGCCACAGATTCGCGCCCCACGCTGGAGAAATTCTTCATGCCCGATGCGCAATGCCATGTGTTTCATCCGATCAACGAGATGCATGGCATTGATGCAATGCATGCGAAATTTTGGCAGCCTCTGCTGAAGGCCTTCCCCAATTTAGAGCGCCGCTGCGATCTACTTTTTGCGGGTGATTTTGACGGCCGCTTTTGCGGTGGCGCGGGCACATGGGTCACAGCGCATGGCTATTTGATGGGCACGATGGTGGCCGACTGGTTGGGCATTCCAGCTTCTGGCGACACGGTGTTTGTGCGCATCGGTGAGTTCTATCGTGTGGAGAACGGCAGAATAGTTGACGCCCGCATTTTGCTAGATCTGGTGGATGTGATGCGGCAATGCGGCATTGAGGTGTTGCCGCGCAGTACCGGCGCAAGATTGATCGTGCCGGGGCCGCAAATGCATGATGGTTTGCTGTTGCAGCCCAGCGATGCAAACGAATCTAAGCTCTCGATGGACAGCCTAGACCGCATGATCGGCGGGCTGAAATCCTTCAATCAAAAAGACCTGAAAAGCATGGGCATGCATGCGTTTTGGCATCCCGAGATGATGTGGTACGGGCCGTGTGGCATCGGCACGTCGCGGCAAGTGGAGGGCTTTCAAAAGCACCATCAAAAACCTTTCCTGCACGCCTTTCCAGATCGCATAGGTGGCAATCACATCAGCCGAATCTCGGAAGGGCATTTCATTGCTTCGACCGGTTGGCCGAGTGTGCATGCCACGCACATGGGCGACTATTTGGGTGCAACGGCGATTAACAAGCCGATCACGATGCGCGTGGCCGATTGGTGGCGCCGCGAAGGTGATGTGCTGCGTGAGAACTGGGTGATGATTGATTTGCCTGATCTGTTGCTTCAGATGGGCGTGGATTTGTTTGATCGCATGTCTCGCGGTGGGCTGAAATAGTTTTTTTTAAGCGAAAATGGTGGTTAGCCGGCGTATCTACTGCGCGGAGTGCTATTGATTTTGTAGTGTTCGAAAGTTTGCTTTTTGGAGAGTGCGGCTGCGAGTTTGAGGCATTTCGCCCGCCCTCAGGAGCGAGTACGCAACATCGGGCGGGCGAAATACCTCGACCTCGAGGCCTGTTTGGAGTACAAAAAATCTTCGCGTTCTGCTCGCTGTCCACTACAAAACTGGCCTGTGGAAGTCATATTCGGGCGGGCGATTTTCGCAGCGCAGGTTCAAAAACGCTCGCGTTTTATCGTTACTTTGCGGCAAGTGCCGCAAATCCCGAGCAGGGTACATGAGCCCGCCCGAATATGGCTTCCACAGGCCAATAGCCGCGCCAATCAAGCACAGCGCCGTGTTTCCTACGTCAAAACAGGCCATTTGTCGGCATAGAATCTGTGTAGAGTGCTATTAAATGCATAGTAAAAGCATTTGGTCATCCAAATACAGGTGTGTGACCACGCAAAGCCTTGATTTAGCCGCTAAACTCCCCACCTTCTGCGAACAGCAAACTGGATAAATCGTCATGGCTTTGATTCCCGCAACCATACTCACTGGCTTCCTTGGAAGCGGCAAAACCACCTTGCTCAAACGCGTGCTTTCCGAGGCGCATGGCCAGAAAATTGCCATCATTGAAAACGAATTTGGCGAAGAAAATATTGACGCTGACATCCTTGTGAGCGATGTTAAAGAGCAAATCATCCAAATGAGCAATGGCTGTATTTGCTGCACCATTCGCGAAGATCTGCGCACGACTCTGCGCGATCTGGCCGAGAAAAAGCGCAAAGGCGAGCTCGATTTTGAGCGAATCGTGATTGAGACCACCGGCCTCGCCGATCCTGGCCCCGTTGCGCAAACCTTCTTCATGGACGATGAGATTGCCGAGCAGTATTTGCTCGATTCCATCCTCACCTTGGTCGATGCGAAACATGCAGTTAATCAACTCAACGACCGCCAAGAAGCGCGTCGCCAAGTGGGTTTTGCCGATCAAATCTTCATCAGCAAGAGCGATTTAGTGAGCAAAGACGAGGTGGACGCATTGATCCACCGTTTAAAGCACATGAACCCCCGTGCCCCGATGCGCACAGTGAATTTCGGCGATGTGAAAATCTCAGAAGTGTTTGATCTGCGCGGGTTCAATCTGAACGCCAAGCTCGATATTGATCCTGATTTTCTCAAGGAAGACGATCACGATCATGCCCACCATGATCACAAAGACGGTGAGCACTGTGACCATCCTTCCCATGCGCATGAGCATGGACAAGAAGGGCAGGGCGGCCATCATCATCACCACGATGATGACGTCAAAAGCTTCGTTTTCCGCTCAGAAAAGCCCTTTGATCCGGCCAAGCTGGAAGATTTTCTAGGCGCCATCGTCAATGTCTATGGCCCGCG
>JAYSRZ010000018.1:0-2433 GCA_043720775.1 Variovorax sp.
TGGCCGCGATATTTACAGCCGCGTGGTTTACGGCACGCGCGTGTCGTTGCTCGTGGGCTTTTCTACGGCGCTGGTGGCGATCAGCCTCGGCGCACTGCTTGGCATGTTGGCGGGCTACTTTCGCATGGTGGATGCCATCCTCATGCGCTTCATGGATGGCTTGATGGCGATTCCCTCCATCTTGCTCGCTATCGCACTTGTTGCCGCGCTCGGTGCGCAAGTGTGGACAGTCGTCGTGGCGATTGCGATCCCCGAAATCCCCCGCGTCACGCGCCTCGTGCGCTCGCTCGTGCTCACGCTGCGCGAAGAGCCTTTTGTCGAAGCCGCGAAAGCGCTTGCCACGCCCACGCCCACTATTTTGCTACGCCATATTTTGCCCAATGCGCTTGCGCCCATGATCGTGCAAGGCACCTTCGTGGCAGCCAGCGCGGTGCTCACTGAAGCCGTGCTCAGCTTCTTAGGCCTCGGCCTGCCATCTGATATTCCCACTTGGGGCAACATCATGGCCGAGGGCCGCGTGCAGTTCACGCAATACCCCGGCAACGTCTTGTTCCCCGCCATGTTTCTCGTGCCCACCGTGCTCGCGATCAACTTGCTCGGCGATGGGCTGCGTGATGTGCTTGATCCTAAGTTTGCTAAGAGGTAGGTCATCATGGCGAACTATGTAACGCGAAAAACGCAAAAAGAACGCGAAAAACGCAAAAAGTTTTTTTTGGTTTTTTTTAGCGTTTTTCGCGTTACTTTCGCGCTTTTCGCGATACCTAGCTTTCGGTGAGTGCAAACAATGCCTGTGCTCGCTATCCAAAATCTCCATGTCGCCCTTCCGCCGGGCGCTGACCGCTCGCACGCGATTGAAGACATTTCGCTTTCAATAGAAGCCGGCAAAACGCTCTGCGTCGTTGGCGAGTCAGGTTCTGGCAAATCCGTGATGGCCACCGCCGTGATGGGCTTGCTGGCCAAAGAGTTGAAAGTGCAAAGCGGCAGCATCACATTAAATGGCGAAAACCTTTTAACGGCCAGCCAGCAAAAACTAAGAAGCCTGCGCGGTAAAGCGATGGGCATGGTTTTTCAAGAGCCGATGACGGCACTCAACCCCGTGATGCGCTGCGGCGATCAGATTGATGAGCTGCTCAAAACGCATACCGATTGGAGCAAAGCCAAGCGCACAGAAGAAGTCTTAAAAATCCTAGAGCGCGTGAAGCTCCCCGAGCCTCAGCGCATGATGCGCAGCTATCCGCATCAGCTCTCCGGCGGTCAGCGGCAGCGCATCGTGATTGCGATGGCTTGCATCTTGAAGCCTGCGCTTTTAATTTGCGATGAGCCCACCACGGCGCTGGATGTAACGACGCAAAAAGAAATTTTGGCGCTCATTGATGAGCTGCAGCGCGAACAAGGCTGCGCCGTGCTCTTCATCACGCACGATATGGGCGTGGTGGCCGCGATTGCCGATGATGTGCTCGTGATGAATCAAGGCCAGGCTGTGGAGCTGGGTGCTGCGCATCAAGTATTGAAAAATCCACAGCAGCCTTATACGCAAATGCTGCTCGCTGCTGTGCCAAGCATGCAGCCTCCTGCGCCGAAACCTGATCCAACAGGCGAGCCTTTGCTGCGAGCGGTCAGCGTCGGCAAGACGTACATCAGCCGCGATTGGCTAGGCCGCGCGCGCGAAACACAAGCGCTGCAAGATGCGGCGTTGGAGCTTCGGGCAGGCGAGACGATTGGCATCGTAGGCGAATCGGGCAGCGGCAAATCGACGCTGGCGCGATGCATCATGCGCTTGATCGATCCGACAGCGGGCGATATTTTTTGGGGTGCGACAAATATCTCCGCGCTCAAAGAAAGTGAGCTTCGCCCGCTGCGCAGCCACATCCAAGTCGTCTTCCAAGATCCGAATCGCTCGCTCAATCCGCGCCGCAAGATTGTGGATTCTCTGAGCGAAGGCGCTATGAATTTCGGAGCGTCTCGCGCAGATGCAGCGGCCTCTGTGGCTCAAATCTTGCAAAAAGTAAAGCTGCCGCAGGAGGCGCTGGAGCGCTACCCCAGCCAATTCTCCGGCGGCCAGCGCCAGCGCTTGGCGATTGCTCGCGCGCTTATGTGCAAGCCGCAAGTGCTCGTGGCTGATGAGGCGGTGAGTGCGTTGGATGTGAGCGTGCAAGCGCAGATTTTGCAATTGTTGCGTGAAGTGCAAGCCGAGCTAGGCTTGGGGCTGCTCTTCATCACGCACGATCTGCGCGTCGCCGCCCAGCTCTGCGACCGAGTGATCGTGATGCATCAAGGCAGAATCGTTGAGCAAGGCAAGACAGCTGCGCTCTATGCGAATCCGCAGCAAGACTATACAAAGCGTCTCTTCGACGCTGCACCAAAAAACATTTGAATTGAGCGTTTATGCGAGTCTTCATTGCCGGTTATCAACACGAAACCAATACTTTTGCG
>JAYSRZ010000019.1:0-6775 GCA_043720775.1 Variovorax sp.
AAATTGCTGGCCTTTTTGCGCACCCACCAAATCTAAGCAACGCCGGATCGCGCTCAGCATGCCAAGAGCAAGCACATCTACTTTCATCAAGCCCATCGCATCCAAATCATCTTTATCCCATTGGATGATGCTGCGCTCGGGCATAGCCGCATTTTCTACCGGCACGATGCTACTCAGTGGCCCTTGGGTCAGCACAAAGCCGCCAACATGCTGGCTCAAGTGGCGCGGAAAGCCAATTAATCGGCCACTTAACTCCAGCCACTGCTCGATGCGCCAATCCATCACGACCCCATGCTGAGCAAGCAAATACTGCACGCGAGTCGATTGCACTGTTCTCCCGTCAAACCAAAAATGCTCACCCGCAAACGCTTCGATCAACTCCTGCGAAATAGCCAATGCTTTGCCCACATCTCGCAATGCGCTTTTAGGGCGATAGCTCACCACCGTGGCCGCAATCGCAGCTCTGTCGCGCCCATATTTTTTATAAATATATTGAATCACCTCCTCGCGCCTTTGGTGCTCAAAATCCACATCAATATCGGGAGGCTCCCCACGCGAGGCGCTCACAAAACGCTCAAACAACACGCTCATCCGAGCAGGATCCACCTCCGTGACGCCCAAGCAATAGCACACAGCAGAATTGGCCGCTGAACCACGCCCTTGGCACAAAATGCCTTGGCCTCGCGCAAAGCGCACGAGATCATGCACCGTGAGAAAGTACATCTCGTATTTGAGCTTCGCAATCACATTCAGCTCATGCAAGATTTGCGCTTGCACTGTGTCTGGCAAGCCTTGTGGATAGCGGGCCTGTGCACCCTCGTAAGTTAAGCGCTCTAAGCACTGCGCCGGGCTCTCGCCAACGCCTACCACTTCCATCGGGTATTGGTACTTGATCTCGTCCAAGCTGAATGTGCAACGCGCAGCAATATCAACAGAAGCTGCAAGCCAAGCTGGTGCGTAGATTTGCGCCAACCGCTGGCGCGCCCGCAAATACGCCTCTGCATTAGCAGCCAGTTCATAGCCGCACTCAGAGACGCTTGTTGCCTGCGCCACCGCCGTGATCACATCATGCAGCGGCTTGCGCGAACGCACGTGCATGAGCACAGCGCCGGTGGCAACGATAGGCACATCACACATTTGCGAAAGCGAAGACATCTCTGCCATCTTGAGCTCATCGCTCACCTGCAAATGCAGCGCGAGCGCCAGAGACAAACGCTTTGAAAATATCATGCGCAGCTCTTTTAGCATTTGCGCTGCAACAGTGCTTTGCGCCCCCTGCTCGATCACACAAAGCGCCTCGCATTGATCCAAATCTCGCCAATCTTGTTCGGCCCAAATGCAGCGATATTCGCCCTTTTCTGCGCTGCGCCGGCAGCGCGTGATGAATTCACACAGCTGAGCCCAGCCGGCAAGATTTCTCGCCAGCAGCACCAAAGTCAAAGGCACAGGGGAAAGTTGCACTTTAAATTCAGCGCCCAAGATCAAATGTAGCCCCAGCTTCTTCGCCTCGCCATGCGCGCGCACCACGCCCGCCACCGAGCATTCATCGGTGATCGCGACCGCTGCATAACCCAGCGCATGCGCCCGCGCAACCAGCTCCCAAGCGTGCGACGCACCTCTTTGAAAAGAGAAATTACTGATCGCATGCAGCTCAGCGTATTCGGGCAATGAGTTCATGGCAACATTTTTTTCTCAAGCAAACAGCCCATGCAAATACCAGCCCGGCTGCTCAGACAGTCGCTCTCTGAAAATCCAAAGCAACCCCGCGTTGGCGCTCCAAGCCATAAAGTAATCTCGTGCTAATCCTGTGGGCTGCGTTGTTGCCGCAGACACTGCATCCACCAAAAAACTCGACTCAATGCGCTCGGGGCCTTGCAACAGCTTGAGCGGGCCTTGGTAATAAGGTTTGTCGCCCTGCACCAAAAGGCGCAAAGGCTCAGCCATCAGCCAAGCCGGACGGTATGAATGAGCTGCATGCGCGGCTGACAACACATACTTTGCAGTTTGCTTTACAGCTCCAAAGGGCAGCGCAGCACTGATCCAGTGCTGCGCTGCCTCTGGCCGATGATCGGCTCGCATCACCGGCCGGCAAACAGAGCCAGCGCCAAGTTTGCTAGCCACGCGCTCGATAAAAACATGCAAAGGCTCGCCACGGCGCTGCTCATCGGGAAGCAAGCTCTCGCTGATCTGTGGCAAAGCTTCGCAGCGCAGCGAGCGCAGCTGCAAAGTATGCGCTGGCGCAGGCAGCTCAATGCGATCTAAATGCTCAGAGAGCAAGCGCTCAAGGTGTTTGATATCTTGCGTGGGCTCGCCAGTTTGCAAGATGAATTCGCCTCGCGGCGCTGCATTACGCCGAATGTCTAGCAGCCACGTTAATTGACAAGACAGCACGCCCAAATGACGCGCCCGCAGCCAAGCTTGCAAGAGTTTGAGTTGCCGCGAGGCTGTGAAAAGCAAGCCGCTGGCATTGTCCACATTCGCATGCAACTCATGGCTGACGGTAAACACTTCTGGCGCGGTCAGCCATGTGTAGGCCTCGCTCTTGCGCCCATAGGCTTGATCCAAGGCAACGAGCAAACTGGCACCAAAGCGGCGCGTGATACCGCCTCGCGGCATGGCATCCAGTTGCCCCCAGCTCGTGCAACCCATTTGATGCAATATCTGTAAATGCGGCCAAGCCGCGCTTAAGTTTTGCAGCAGCAACTCTCCAATGCTGGGCGCAGCGGCTTTATCGCTTTGCGCCGAATACAAACGCGCAAGCGCCTCCAAACCCGTTGAGCCCGTCGCCAGCCGCGCCAAGCCCAGCTCGCGGCCTTGGGGCTCAAGCAGCGCGAGCAAGCTCGGCAGGCCTCCCCACAAGCGCAGGCTGGCCGCAGTGTCTAGCAAGACAGCATCCCAAGTGTGCTCGCGCCAAGCTGCATGCACACACGCCACATGCGGTGTGAATTGCAAAGCCCAATGCGCCAGCTCGTCGCATGAAGTTGATGCTGATGCTGATGCTGATATAGCGATCGGCTCTGCTGCACACGCTGCTGAATGCCTAGCGGCTTCGGGCGTGGCGGGCTTCGCGTTTGAGGGCTCGCTCGGGCGGGATGTTGATAACTGTGTTGATAAAGTTGGATGTGTGGGTAAGAGTGCGATCCAAGCCATGATGCGCCTTCACGCTTCTTGCTGGCCCTTCTGCGGCGCGCTCATTGCCAAAGAGCAAGTGATCGGGCAAAAGCTCGATCCCCTGCGAGCGCGGGGTCATCCGAAATACGGGAGTGGGTTGCGACGTGGTCGTCTGCTGTTTTGCGGTTTGCGGTGTAGTGATGTGCTGTGTAGTTTGCAAGCGCTGCTGACGTGCTTGCAGCAAGGCGCGCCATTGCGGGGAAAGTAATTCAATTTGAATGCTCGATTGCACTGCGCTGCCTCTGCATTTGAAAAGATGCACCTCGCCATGCAGCGCATTTGGCCTGTGCAGCACCAGTCGCAGCGCCGCCGGTGAGCTTTGATCGCGCGCAGCAATCGGGCGCACCACAAACAACAAAGCCTGCGCTTGGGCAGCGGCGAGCTGCAAACGGCGCAACGCATCAGAGGGCGCGCGAGGCAGCCAAGCCACCACAGCGCCCACCGCCGCGCAATGCAGCGCTTGCTCAGCCGCCCAACTGGCGCGACCTTGCGATTGCGCATGGGCACGGGTATCGATCTTGATCACACAATCCGGCGCCATGCCAGCCGCCTGCCAAGCAGGCATATACGGCTCAAAAGGCGGGTTGATCAACACGATCTGCAAAGGTGTTTTTGAGGGCGTTTTTGAGGACATCTCGAAAGGCAAGCTTTTGCTTTGCGCCAACCTCGCCAAAAGCGCAGGCCAGATCAGCGGCCATTCGCTACAGCCGCCCTGTGCACAGAGCAGTTCACAGATTTGCCCCACCGGCCAGCCTTGGCTTGGCAATGCAGCATCTAGCGCTGTAAAACCTGTGGGCACACCCTGCTGCGCTGCGGGCTGCGAGCCCAAAAGCTCACGCGCACGCCACATCTGACTGCTCTCAAGCAAAGCAGATATTTCAAAAGATGAAGCCAAAGACATAAGCTCATATTACTGTATATATAAACATATTTCAAGCCGTGGCCAAAATGAATTTATTTCATTCATTCGCCGCAGTCTTCAGGGCAGCAGGCTGACACAATCCAGCATATGAACGCATCTGCTCTTCTTGCTCACTACGACAGCGCCGAGCCTTGGCCAGCGCCCACAAATTTTGATATGCCAACGGCGTACAGCCAAACCTTGGCCGTACGCCAACTGCGCATCGCACGCGGCGAGCAGCCACGCGGCTACAAAATCGGCTTCACCAACCGCAATATCTGGCCGCGCTACAACGCCACCGCGCCGATTTGGGGCACGGTATATGACACGACACTTAGTTTTTGCGAGGGCAGCAGCACGCTTTTGCTCAAGGGCATCGCCCAACCCCGCATCGAGCCCGAAGCCGTGCTCACTCTGCGCGCCACGCCGCCTGAGCGCTGCACATTGGAGCAACTCTTTGATTGCGTAGAATTCGTCGCTCCTGGCTTTGAAATCGTGCAAAGCCATTTGCACGATTGGAAATTTGCCCTGCCTGATGCGGTGGCCGATGGCAGCTTGCATGCGCGGCTGGTGGTGGGCAAGCAAGTGTCCGTGCACAGTTTGGTCAGCAATACGAAAGACTTTTGCGCCATGCTCGCAGCAGCCAAAGTGAGCCTGCTCTGTGATGGCAAGCCCATGGCTGCAGGTGCAGGCGCGAATGTGCTCGGTGATCCACTCAGCGCCTTGCTCCATTTCGCACACGAGATTCAAGCCTGCCCTGATGCGCCCACATTACAAGCTGGCGACGTGATCACCACAGGCACATGGACAGATGCCTTTGCGGTGGCCGCAGAGCAAACTTGGCTCGCTGAGTTTGATGCCCCGCTCTCGCCTCTGAGCTTGAGCTTCAGCCTCAATTGACGCTCGCACGTAACTCAGACGGCTTAGACCTGCGCTACGATGCTGGCATGGCATCCACCCCCACACTCTCCAAAACAATAGCTGGCTGCTGGCGCATGGCCTCTTGGCAGCAAACCAAAGAGCAGCGCCTCGCTTGGATCGAAGCCTGCCTAGATCTTGGCATCACCAGCATCGATCACGCCGACATTTACGGCGGCTACGATGTGCAAGTGCTGTTTGGCCAAGCCCTCGCTCTCAAGCCCAGCCTGCGGCAAAAAATGCAGCTCATCAGCAAAGCCGGCATTTGCCCATTGAATGAAAAATTTCCAGAGCGCAAAGTCAAGCATTACGACAGCAGCGCCGCGCACCTGATCGCCAGCGCCGAGCAGAGCCTGCGCGATTTAGGCACCGATCATTTAGACGTATTGCTCATCCATCGCCCCGATCCGCTGTCTGATTGGGACGAGATCGCCGGCGCATTTGAAAAGCTCCAAGCCGCTGGCAAAGTGCGCGCCTTCGGCGTCTCCAATTTCAGCGTGGCGCAGTTTGCAGCGCTCAACAGCCGCATTCCGCTCATCACCAATCAAATCGAGTTTTCTGTCCTGCAAACGCAAGCTCTGCACGATGGCACACTCCTCCAAGCCCAAGAGCTCAAGACCAGCCCCATGATCTGGTCTCCCTTGGCAGGCGGCAAGCTCTTCAAAAGCGATGATGCACAGGCAGTTCGCGTGAGCGCAGCCATGCAAATGCTTGCCGACGAATTCAATGCGAGCATCGCAACGATTGCCTACGCATGGGTGCTGCGCCACCCCAGCCACCCGCTCATCATCACCGGCACGCAGCGCATAGAAGGCTTGCGTGAAGCTGTGCAGGCCCAGCGCATAACCCTCAGCCGCGAGCAATGGACAAGCATCTGGCAAGCCAGCCTAGGCCATCCCGTAGCTTAAATGTTTGTATTATTTACTATCAATAAGTGAGCGCCTCACGCAGTTTCTACGCCGCCTACATGCCGATTTCTCTTTAAAAGCACATCATGCCCACCGAATACGCCTTCCTCAAGCCTTGGCTCAGTGCGCTTGTGCTCCCACCAGGATTGCCTTTGCTGCTGATCTTGCTGGGCTATTTGATGGCCGTGCGCAGTACGCGCATCCTGTGGATAGCGCTAGGCAAATTGATATTCGCCACAGCGTTTATCGCCCTGTATTTGTTTTGTTGCCAAGGCGTGGCGATGTTTTTAGAGCGCGTGGTGCTGCGCCCGCCTTTGCCGATTGAGCCATCATCAGTCACACTGACTTTTAAAATCGAGCAAACGCAGGCCATCGTCGTGCTTGGTGGCGGGATGTATAGCGAAAGCCGTGAATATGGCAAAGGCAGCCTCTCTGATGCTTCTGCGCAGCGGCTGCATTACGGCGTGACGCTGGCCAAGCAAAGCGGCTTGCCGCTGGCCTTCAGCGGCCGCGTGGGCTGGGCAGCGGCGGCCCAAGATACAGAAGCCGCAGCAGCAGCGCGCTGGCTCGCGCAAGCAGGCCTGCCCGCCCTGCGCTACCTTGACGCGCAATCCAAAGACACCGCAGGCAATGCACAAGCCATGGCCGCTGTGCTGAAAAAAGACGGCATCAAGAGCATCGCCTTGGTCACGCATGCCAGCCATATGCCCCGCGCCATAAAGGAATTCGAGGCCGCTGGCTTAAAAGTGCTCCCCGCGCCCACGCAATTTATCTCGCCCGATCAAGCCATGGGCTTAGATTGGTTTCCCTCCGGCAAAGGCGCGCGAGACAACCGCCGCGTGATGCACGAAATCCTCGGCCTCTTCATCCAGCGCAG
>JAYSRZ010000020.1:0-6767 GCA_043720775.1 Variovorax sp.
GGCAAACACAAGGCCATTTATACGCCTCACGTCGATACCGGCGATTTCATCGTCGTTGTGAACGCAGACAAAATCCGCGTCACCGGCAACAAAGCCGATCAAAAGATTTATTACCGCCACAGCGGTCATCCTGGCGGCATCTATGCCACCAAGTTCAAAGACATGCAAGCCAAGCACCCTGGCCGCGCTCTCGAGAAAGCAGTCAAGGGCATGCTGCCTAAAGGCCCGCTCGGCTACGCCATGATCAAAAAGCTCAAGGTCTATGCCGGTGGTGAACACCCGCACAGCGCCCAGCAGCCTAAAGTCTTAGAACTCTGAAGGAGCCGACAAAATGATTGGTGAATGGAACAATGGCACCGGCCGTCGCAAAAGCAGCGTCGCCCGCGTGTTTCTGAAAAAAGGCTCTGGCAAGATTTTGATCAACGGCAAAGACATCGCTGAATACTTCGGCCGTCAAACCTCGATCATGATCGCCAAGCAACCGCTCTTGCTGACCAACCACGCTGAGACGTTTGATATTCAAATCAACGTGCACGGTGGCGGCGAATCTGGCCAAGCCGGTGCGGCTCGTCATGGCATCACACGTGCTTTGATCGACTATGACGCAATGCTCAAACCCGCACTTTCTCAAGCCGGCTTCGTGACGCGTGATGCGCGTGAAGTGGAGCGTAAGAAGGTGGGCTTGGTTGGCGCACGCAAACGCAAGCAGTTTAGTAAGCGTTAAACACGAACTTATCTGCAATAATAAAAACGTATCGATTTGTAATCGATGCGTTTTTTTATTTTTACAGATGGATCACGACATGAATGCAAGATATGTGAAGTTTGGTTTGATACTTAGTGCCGCTGTGTTAGTCGCTGCATGCGGTGGTGGCGGGGACGATGGTTGTGGTGGATCGTCGATTGCTCTCTCAGTTAGCTATCCGACCACCGCTCTCAAGGTCGGCGCGAGCACCACTGTCACGCCTAATTTCTCGCCAGAAAGCTGCAGAAGCAGCGCCACGTTTACAAAAGTTGGACCAGTGCCGACAGGCATGGCCTTTAATACGAACGGGGGCACCATCTCTGGAACGCCAACGGCAACTGGCACCTTTACATTCAGCTACTCAGTGGATGTAAAAGGCTACACCAGCAGCGGCCGCACAGCTCTTGCAAGCCTAACCGTCGTGCCATGACGCTCGGCGCATGAATACAATCAGTCTTCTGAAATAAGAAGACATCAATTTCATGCGCTTTAGACTTCTCCGTCGCCGCCTCACCATCAGCGCGCCCAGCATGGCGATTCGCTCTGCCATGCCTTGGCCGCTGCGTTGGGCATTGGTGGCGGTCATGCTTGGCTTTTGTGCGGCAATTGGTCTTTGGGCTTTTGAACTGGGCAAAGATTTGGCGGGTATTGATGACAACGCTAAGGAAGATCTAGCTAAGCTGCGAGTTGAGGTGGCCCAGCTAAGGCAAGACAAAGAACAAACGCAGTCTGTGCTCAATACTTCAGGCAGTTTGCTCACAGCCGAGAAGGCAGCCCAAGAAAAAATCATTGAGCAGGTTAAACGGCTTGAATCTGAAAATCGTGCGCTGCGCGACGATCTTGGTTTCTTTGAAAAACTCATTCCCACGGGCGGCAACGAAGGCTTAGCTATTCGCGGTTTGCAGGCCGAGTCCCTCAATGCAGGCGCACAGCTCAAATGGCAAGTACTGGTGATCCAGCCTACAAAAAACGCGCCAGCGTTTAACGGCAAACTAGAAATCACGCTCTCTGGCTTGCAAGGCGGCGCACCCGGCACAGGCGCGGGCGGCAAGCCTTGGACACAAGTGGCCGGTGGCTCGCCCCAAGCTTTACAATTTTCACAGTATCGTCGTCTGGAAAACGTGATCGACTTGCCCCCGCAAGTCGTGGTAAAACAGGTGTCCGCTAAAGTGACAGAAGGTGCAGCGACTCGTGCTGTGCAGACTTTAAAAATATAAATTCGTTGGAGCATCAATATGTTTGGCAAGAAAAAACAACCCCCTGTGCGCAGCCTGATCGACAAAGGCACGCAAATCCGTGGCGATTTGAAATTCACCGATGGCATGCGCGTTGACGGCAATGTGGTGGGCAACATCCGAGCTAATGAAGACAGCACCAGCCTTATCGTGATTGGCGAGACGGCCGTAATCGAGGGCGATGTGTTTTCTGATCACGTCATCATCAATGGGAAGGTCACGGGGCATGTACATGCATATGAGCTCTTAGAGCTGCAGCCCAAAGCACAGATTGAAGGCGACGTGAGCTACAAAGCGCTTGAAATGCACCAAGGCGCTGTGATCACCGGCCAATTGAAGCCCATGATTGCGGGCGAAAAGCCGGCTTTGAAGCTGGCTGCAAACAACGGCTGATGCTCGACTGGATAAACATAGTCCAGCAGGTTTTCTGCCAATAGGTTAGTATTTCACTCACGTATTGATATTTCGAAGGAATTCCCATGAACGCTTTAGCTGAAAACATTCAAACCGAGATGCCCTCGCCGATCATCTTCACTGACAGTGCAGCTGTCAAAGTGGCCGATTTGATTGCTGAGGAAGGCAATCCTGATCTCAAGTTGCGCGTCTTCGTGCAAGGCGGCGGTTGCTCAGGCTTTCAATATGGTTTCACGTTTGACGAAATCACCAACGAAGATGACACAGTGCTGCACAAAAACGGCGTGCAATTGCTGGTGGACGCGATGAGTTACCAGTATTTGGTGGGCGCTGAAATTGATTACAAAGAAGATCTGCAAGGTGCGCAGTTTGTGATTAAGAATCCAAACGCGACGACAACTTGTGGCTGCGGATCATCGTTTTCAGCCTGACAGCGGTCTGATCAAAAAAAAGCCGCCTGATTAGGCGGCTTTTTTGTATGAAAAGGGTGGTGCGGCTGGCGGGGATCGAACCCACGACCCTTGGCTTCGGAGGCCAATACTCTATCCACTGAGCTACAGCCGCACACGCTTCGATTGTAGCGGCATGCACTTAAGAAACTGTTATAATTTATGGCTTTGCTGCGTATCCTTACTGGGTCTGCGGTGCAACCCAATATCATCTCGCCTCGCGAATATTTGCAAGGCGCAAAGTTCCAAGGAGCCCATCATGGCCGTTCAACAGAATAAAAAATCACCGTCCAAGCGCGGTATGCATCGCTCACACAACGCCCTCGTGGCTGCGAACGTAATCGTTGACAACTCTACAGGCGAAGCCGGCCTGCGCCATCACATCAGCCCCAACGGAATGTACCGTGGCCGCCAAGTGATCAAGCAAAAGCAAGTTGCTGCTGAATAAGTATTCTTGATGCGCAGCTTTTTGCTTGCGCTGATTTGCAAAACAAGCCCGCTGCTTTTGAAGAGTGCCGGGCTTTTTGCATGGAACTTCCGGAATTTTAAGAGTTTTAGGCACTTTGCCGGCGCATATACTGCGTGGAGTGCTATCAAAATAATAGTACATGTTGCTGTGAATTGAGTGCTATCCATGAGCGAGACAGAGTTACCCCAGCAAGCCAATAGCCGTGCGCAAGATGTGATCACGCTGGCCGTCGATTGCATGGGTGGAGATCATGGCTTGGCATCTACCTTGCCGGCTTGTCGCGCATTTTTAGAAAGCCACAGCGATGCGCATTTGCTGCTGGTGGGCTTGCCTGATGCCTTGAAAGATTTTTCGCATCCTCGCGCCCGCATTGTTCCGGCTAGTGAAGTCGTCACGATGGATGATCCGCTCGAAGTGGCGCTGCGCAAGAAAAAAGACTCATCTATGCGCGTGGCGATCACGCAGGTCAAAGATGGCGCTGCGCAAGCGGCGGTGTCTGCCGGCAACACGGGCGCGCTCATGGCCAGTGCCCGCTATGTGCTCAAAACGCTCGAAGGCATCGACCGCCCAGCGATTGCCACGCAAATGCCTAACATCAAAGGCACTCAGACCACCGTGCTCGATCTGGGCGCGAATGTGGATTGCCAGCCCGAGCATTTGTTCCAATTCGCGATCATGGGCTCGGCGCTAGTTTCCGTGTTGAAAAATGATGAAAATCCGTCAGTTGGTTTGCTCAATATCGGCGAAGAAGTCATTAAAGGCAACGAAATCATCAAAAAAACCGGTGAATTGCTGCGATCTGCGGCTAACAACGGCGATTTGAATTTTTATGGTAATGTCGAAGGCAATGATATTTATACCGGCATTGTCGATTTGGTGGTGTGTGATGGATTCGTCGGCAATGTGGCGCTCAAGGCCAGCGAGGGCTTGGCCAAGATGATCGGCCAATTCCTCAAAGATGAATTTTCTCGCAGCATTTTCACGAAAACTGCTGCTATCGGTGCTTATTCGGTGCTAACTGCGTTTAAAGAGCGCGTGGATCATCGACGCTACAACGGCGCAGCTCTTTTGGGCTTGCGCGGCTTGGTGTTCAAGAGCCACGGCTCGGCAGATGCGCTTGCCTTTGAGGCGGCATTGACGAAGGCCTATGAAGCAGCCAGCCATGGCTTGCTTGAGAAGCTGAAGACGAGGATTTCTCATGCTGCGCCAGTGTTGGCTACAGCTTCTGGTGCTGGTTTGGCGGAGAGCTGAATATCCAATACCGGACGCGAAAGACGCAAAAGTTACGCGAAAAACGCGAAAAATACCTAAAAGTTGACAAAAAGTCTCTAAAAGCCACTTAGTTGCTTCAGCGAGATTTTCGAGTTTCTTTTTTGCGTCTTTCGCGTAACTTTTGCGATTTTCGCGTCCTGTCTTTTTGACTTTTCTCTTTGTGAACCTCGCAGCGCCAGCTGTAGAAAAAGCATGGCAAACTCTTGGATATGACTAGCGCACCGATTTATTCCCGCATCACCGGCACTGGCAGCTATTTGCCGGCCAACAAGCTCACCAATGCCGATTTAGCCGCCCGTTTAGCCAAAGAAGGCGTGGAAACTTCTGACGAATGGATCGTGGAGCGCACGGGCATTCGCAATCGGCATTTCGCCGCCACCGATCAATCGGCCAGCGATCTGGCGTTGCCAGCCTGCGTGAGCGCTTTGCAGGCCGCAGGAAAAATGGCTGGCGATGTGGATTTGATCATTTGCGCGACCTCCACGCCCGACATGATCTTCCCATCGACTGCTGCGATTCTGCAACACAAACTAGGTCAGTTTTATGAGCAAAAAGAGCAGATAGCCGGCATAGATGCTGCGCGAGATGCTACTAAATCAATAGCGGGCTGCCCTGCCTTTGATGTGCAAGCCGTGTGCAGCGGCTTCGTCTATGCGCTCACGGTGGCGGACGCGATGATCAAAACTGGTGCTGCAAAATGCGCCCTGGTCGTCGGATCTGAGGTTTTCAGCAGAATTTTAGATTTCAAAGATCGCACGACCTGCGTTTTGTTTGGCGACGGCGCGGGCGCAGTCGTTTTGGAAGCGTCAAGTGAACCCGGCATCTTGGCTAGCGAACTGCATGCCGATGGCAAACACGTCGGCGTGCTTTGCGTGCCTGGTACTGTGAGCGGCGGCGCAATTCTCGGCGATCCGCTGCTCAAAATGGATGGCCAAGCCGTCTTTAAACTCGCCGTCGGCGTACTCGCCGATGTGGCTCGCTCCGTGCTCGCCAAAGCGGGTAAAACCGAGGCCGATATAGACTGGCTCATCCCCCACCAAGCCAACATCCGCATCATGCTCGGCACAGCGAAAAAGCTCAAAATAAGCGAAGACAAAGTCATCGTCACTGTCGCTGATCATGGCAACACGTCTGCCGCCTCGATCCCCTTGGCGCTCGATCACGGCGTGCGCAACGGCAAGATCAAAAAAGGCGAGACGCTCATGCTGGAAGGCGTAGGCGGTGGATTTACTTGGGGCGCGGTACTTTTGACGCTATAACAGATCATGAGTTACACGGATTTAGTTTGGAGTGTTGTAGCCGCAACAGTAGCGCTGACGGTTTTGTGCGTCTCCAGATTCCAACGAAGATTAAGCAAAGTTGGTTTGCTGATTTCATTTTGTGTCTTTGCAGTGATCGGGCTTATGCCGATATTGCTAGTTGAGGTGATCTACTCCTCGTGTTTAGCTAGCGATTCGTGCTTAAAGAAAACTGGCGACGATGAATATTCGTTTTTGATTCCGATTTTTGCCTATCCTGTTTACTGGCTCGTATTTGTGATCGCGCAACATATCAGGCGAACATCTAACGCCAGACAGTAGCATAGCTATGAAGCAATTGTGTTTTCCCTCGGCCCAATCTCTTGGTTTTCGCACTTCATGAGGCGTATTGTTTTAGACGATTTGCAAGGCGAGCCCATTCGTCTGCTGCTGGAAGAGCATCTGCGCGATATGCGTGCTTGGTCGCCGCCAGAGAGTGTGCATGCGCTGGATTTGGATCGGCTTCGCCAGCCTGAGATCAGCTTTTGGACGCTATGGGAGGGCGATGAATTGCTCGGCTGCGGCGCATTGAAAGATTTGGGCCATCAAGAGGCGGAGATCAAATCGATGCGCACTGCGAATGCGCATCGTGGCAAAGGCGTGGGCGATGAGATGCTGGGGCATCTGCTCGCTACAGCGAAGCAACGCGGCATCACGCGCTTGAATTTAGAGACAGGCACACAGGCGCAATTTGCGCCAGCTCGTGCGCTGTATGCGCGACACGGCTTTACCGTTTGCGGGCCTTTTGCGGACTACGCGCTGGATCAATACAGCTGCTTTATGACTAAAGCGCTGAACGAAAAATAACTTGAGAGAAAGAAAAAATGAAGCCATTTGCATTTGTTTTCCCCGGTCAAGGCTCGCAATCTGTGGGCATGCTGGATG
>JAYSRZ010000021.1:0-2409 GCA_043720775.1 Variovorax sp.
GATCATCACGCCCGATGCAGCCGCCAAAAGATTGGTGGATGAATATGTCGCGCTTGCTGCGCCCAAATCCAATCGCGTCATCGGCCAAATCGGCGCAACCGTAGATCGCGTTGCATCTACAGGCGGCGATCATGCCGCAGGCCGCTTGATTGCGGATTCGCAATTGGCCGCCACTACAGCAGCAGCCAAAGGCAGTGCCACGATTGCATTCATGAATCCAGGTGGCGTGCGCGCTGATTTCACTTGCAGCGCAGGCCCTTGCGACTTGACATTCGGCCAAGCCTTCACCGTGCAACCCTTTGCCAACAGCTTGGTGGTAATGAACCTCACGGGTCAGCAAATCAAAGACTTGCTAGAGCAGCAATGGACAGGAGCAAACGCCAGCCGCGCGCGCATCTTGCAGCCTTCCAGCAGCTTGACCTACACATGGGACAACAGTATCGCTGCGGGCAACCGTGTGAGCAATATTCGCGTCAATGGCAACGCACTTGTTTTGACCACGAGCTATCGCGTCACCGTCAACAGCTTTTTGGCCGATGGCGGCGATGGCTTCACCACCTTGATCGCCGGAACGAATCGCTTGGGCGGCGCGCAAGATATTGATGCACTGATCGCGTATCTGGCTGCCAACCGCCCGTATTCGCCTGTCGCTGCGGCACGCATTACGCGCGTGAACTGAACTGCCTGATGCAAGGAAAAAGAGGCCGTGCGCAAACGCCCACGGCCTCTTTTAGCTTTCCGAAGGCTTAGCTTTTCAAAACGCTCATGCCGCCCATGTAAGGCCGAAGAATCTCAGGCACAGTCACACTGCCGTCTGCATTTTGATAATTCTCTAGCACCGCAACCAAGGTGCGGCCCACGGCTAAGCCCGAACCATTGAGCGTATGCACCAGTTCATTTTTGCCTTGGGCATTTTTAAATCGCGTTTGCATCCGGCGGGCTTGGAAGCTCTCGCAGTTAGAGCACGATGAAATTTCGCGATAGGTGTTTTGCGCAGGCAGCCACACTTCCAAGTCGTAAGTTTTCGTTGACGCGAAACCCACGTCGCCAGTGCACAGCGCAAGCACGCGATAAGGAAGATTCAATTTTTGCAAAATCGCCTCAGCATGCGCCGTCATCTGCTCAAGCGCTTCGTAGCTTTTATCAGGATGCGTGATCTGCACCATCTCTACTTTGTCAAACTGATGCTGGCGGATCATGCCTTTGGTGTCTTTGCCATAGCTGCCCGCCTCAGAGCGGAAGCAAGGGCTGTGGGCGGTGAGTTTTATGGGAAGATCGGCTTCACTAAGGATCGAATCACGCACGGAATTCGTAAGCGAAATTTCGCTGGTGGAAATCAGATATTGCTTAGTCGCTTCAGTATCTCCCCCACGGCTTACCCAGAACATGTCCTCTTCAAATTTTGGAAGTTGCCCTGTGCCCTCGAGGACGTTTTGATTGACGATATACGGCGTGTAGCACTCCGTGTAGCCATGCTCATTCGTCTGCACATCGAGCATGAATTGCGCGAGTGCGCGATGCATACGAGCGACGCCGCCTTTCATGAACGTAAAACGCGCGCCAGAGAGTTTCGCGCCGGTGTCCGCATCCAAACCCAGCGGCGTACCGACATCGACGTGATCTTTTACAACGAAATCGAATGTCTTCGGCGTGCCCCAACGGCGCACCTCAACGTTATCCGCCTCACCACCGCCTGCGGGCACGCTCTCATGCGGCAAATTAGGCAACATCATCAAAACGCTATTCATCTCGGCAGCAATCGCATCGTTGCGCACAGCAGCCACATCCAATTCTGTCTTAATCGCGCCCGTCTCCGCCATCACAACATCCACACTCTCGCCTTTGGCTTTGAGCATGCCAATGGATTTGCTTAAAGTGTTGCGTTTGTTTTGCAGTTCTTCGGTGCGCGTTTGAATCGTCTTGCGCTCAGCCTCAAGTGCGCTGTAAGCAACCACATCAAGAAACTGCTGCGGATTTTTGCGCTTTTGCAGCGCGGCTACGACTGAATCGAGGTCTTTACGGAGTAGGTTTGGATCAAGCATTCTAATATTCTAAACGCTTTGGTTACTACTAAATTCATAGCGCCTTGCGCAGTATTTACACCGGCTAAGTACTTATTTGCCTTGAGCATTTCTACTTTGACAGAGCGGCCTCGGCTGCGCTTGGGCTATCCCATGCTGCTCGTGTCCCCCGCCAGCTTCGCCGGCTCCTCCTTTACCTCGCCTCATGGGACAACCCAACCGCAACCGAGACCTATTGGCTTCAGTGAAGATCTACGTTCGCCCACAGTAACTACACCCAACAATATTCGCGCGATGAGGCTGGAACAATCCTTGCTAACCAGCGACCTTTGATGCTTGGGGGCGGTTGGGTTGTCTCACGTAGCGAGGTCATGGAGGAGACGGCGAA
>JAYSRZ010000022.1:0-2406 GCA_043720775.1 Variovorax sp.
GCCCGTCGTGATAGAGACAAATACAGGAATCGCACCGCGCAGATCAATAGCGATGTGTGCCTTAACAGCTGTCTTGGTTTGACGGAAGTCAGCCCAAGCAAACAGGCTCAGGCACAGATCAACCGTAGTCGAGTCCAGCGCGTACAGCGGTTCTTTCAAATCAAGCGGGATGGGCGTATCTTTGTGAGCTTCCAAGGCCATCTCAACCATCCGCTTGGCCAGCGCCTCAAAAAGGACGTAGCTTCGTCTGTCGTTGGCATCAGCCAAAGTCGAGCGGGTGGCAGTATGGCGCAGACCTGCGTGGTACAGGCGCGATCTCTGGGAGTTCAAGCACAGCACCAAATCGCGCAAACCCTCGCGCCGGGTGAACTGCGCGTAGCTCATGCAAATAAAGTGACTCCAAGCAGTAAAGTCCTGCGTCCAGCGGTTGGATTGGTATTTCTCCACCAAATACTCAAAATGCTTGAAAGGCACAAGCTTCAAGAGCTGCGCAAAGACGGTCTGCCCTGCATTCATGGGGTAACTTTCTGGAAATAAAGTTACCTTACCCACCTCGCCGCAAAATCTCGTTTTGAAATCGTCCGACTCCAAAATCACACGTAAGTCGTTGTCGCCACTTAGATTTATCGGTTCTCTGTCAAAATCTTCCGGACACTAGTGGGATCGGATAGAAGATTTGGCGTTTGCTAACCGCGAGGGCAGCCTCATTCCACTGCGGCTGTATTCGCCCATTTCAAGGGCCAAGCAGCAGAGCAAACTACCCGTGCTGATCTATTTTCATGGCGGTGGCTTTGTGATCGGCAGTTTGCAGGCGCATGATATTTTATGTCGCGAACTTGCGCGGCTCTCGGGCGTGGCGGTGCTCTGCGTGGATTACCGACTTGCCCCTGAGCACCCTTTTCCAGCTGCACAAAATGACGCTTGGGATGCGCTGCAATGGCTGCATCAAAACGCGGATGAATTAGGTCTGGATGCACAGCATATTGCAGTGGGTGGCGACAGCGCAGGCGGCACGCTGGCCGCCGTTTGTGCTCATCTGGCCAGAGGTGCAGCTGTGCCACTTGCATTGCAATTGCTGATTTATCCATGCACGGCGGGTTATGCGCAGAGCGAATCGCGTTCAAAGTATGCGCAAGATTACTTGCTCGAAGAAGTGCTTTTAAAATATTGTTTTGACAGCACTTTGAGTAGAGAATACGGTAACGATTGGCGGTTTGCCCCTTTAAATGCGGCAGATTTCAGCGGATTAGCGCCAGTGTTCCTTGCCATGGCTGAATGTGACCCGCTGCATGATGAAGGCATGCAGTACGCTGATGCGTTGCGTGCCAATGGCGTGGCAGTGAGCTCGGAAATTTATCGTGGCGTGACGCATTCGTTCATCAATATGGGGCGCATTCTTCCGGAGGCGCGGCAGTTTCACCGCGATGCTGCGTTCGCTCTCAAACAAGCTTTCAATTTATTAATCGATAAAACTTCAGATTCCCCCATCGCCTGCGCGGTCATGCGCTTGGATACGCACGCTGGTGTCCACTGAGAAACCGCTGTGTTTGCAGCCCAGCATGTCTTTGACCTGAAAGCCGCCGGTTCAGCCATCACGCCTCCCCCACCTCTTTGAGGATCTGCTTGATCAACTGAGCAGAGATGCGAAAATCACTGGCCAAAAGCTTGGCCAAAACGGGCTTGGCTAAATCAATCAAACCTGCTTTCTTAGCCCGCCCGATCACAGCGGCTGTGCCGACGATGAGCAAGCCACATTCGGTGGCGGCTGCTCGGCCAGCGCGTTCGTCGATAAGGAGCAGGCTGCGAGCTGGGCGCAATTGAAAGGCCAGTGCGATGCTTTCGCTTTCTCCCGCATCCAAATCACCCACATCAAAAGGCAATGGCGCAATCGGCTCTTGCCACACTTCAAGCCAGCCCGCGTCTAGCGCCGCTTGTATTTCAGGCTCACCGCGCTGATTCGTGCCGGGCAAGACTTCGCTCAAGACGGTCGGCGTTAGACAGACCTTGCCAAACAATTGATTCAACCAAGCCAGGCCACCCACACGCGTCAAGCCAATCAACGGGCTGGCATCCGCGATGACCAACCGACGCACTGCTGTGGGCTCGCTCACGCTGCTTGCGCCAGCCAACGATCCAGCGTTTCCATGTCAGACAAATATTCTGGTGGTGTTTGATCCACCACGGCAATCCCTAATCGTGAGACGTGCGTGATGAATGCCGACAGGCTCATGTTGGCCAATTTGGCCGAGCGAGCCAACGACAAGCCGCCATCGCGAAACAATGCCGTGGCCAAAGCCGAGCGTGTGCCCCCGGGTTCGACAGTTCCAAGCCCCAATGTCCCCGGCTGTCCAATGAAATCAAGCACTTAGCGGCTTGTTTGGCGATTTGTTGTAATGGCGCGATTTC
>JAYSRZ010000023.1:0-6711 GCA_043720775.1 Variovorax sp.
TTTGGAGAGCGTGCGAATATTCACCACGCTCGGGCCATTGGCCTCAGCCAGATCTGCAAAATCAGGCAGCGTGATGCGCGTGCCCGTTTGCGCTTGCGCAGCAGTCATCGGTACAAGCGCTGTGCTAATTAGGCCAGCCAAGCTCAGGGCGCCCACGAGCAATGTGGCAGATAAGCTTTTCTGAAATTTAGAAGCGTAGGTTTTTTTCATGATGCTTATGAGAGGAAAAGAATAGAAACGCGAGATAGCGAGAAACAGAATACAAAATTAAAATTACTTTTTTCGCTCAAGTGAAGCGGCAAAACTACGCAGCGTTTGCGGCGGCACTTCGCCAACAGCCGTGAGGAAAAATTCATTGATGCGGCGAAACAAGGAATTCGTCGCGCCCGTGCTGTGCAAGCCCTCTTGTGTATGGCGCGATTTATCAAAATTTTCCACAAAAAGCGAAACCGTCGCCAAGCCATCGGAGAAGACCCATTGCATCGTGTCGTCGCCCTTGGTTGCACTCGCTGCGTTGGCAGAGCCGCGCTTGTGGCAGCTCACACTTTTAAAACCAGGCACTTGCACCTTTAGTGCCCAGCCCTCGGTAGACGCCGTGGTCTTCACAATATCGGCTTGCTCTACGCGCCAGCCGCCTTCAGGCTTCATCATGCTTTTGAGCTTATCCATCTTCACGGGCGCATCCAGTTGGAGCTCAGAAAATGCGGCTTGCTCAAGAATAATGCCACTCGCGTCCAGCGTTTGCAGCTTGAGCACAAGTGCGCTCTTGCGCTCCGTCCAGAGGCGATAGCCGTAGCGCAGGCCATCGCGCGGGCTCAACTGCACCACATCGGCCTCTAAGCCTGCAATGCGCTCAACGCCTTGCGATTTGAGTGTGTAAAACTCCGGGATTTGATTGCTGCCGGGCTTGAGCAGCTCGGTAAACGGCGAGCCCGCACCCGCGCCCTCGCGCTTTTCTTGGCGCACCAGCTTCATCTCAGGCATGAAGGTCACAAGCCGGTCGTCTTTGCGGATCGTGCTGCGCGGCACGCC
The DNA here is from genome assembly GCA_043720775.1 of Variovorax sp. Classification (GTDB taxonomy): domain Bacteria; phylum Pseudomonadota; class Gammaproteobacteria; order Burkholderiales; family Burkholderiaceae_C; genus JANMDU01. Next base: position 1,033 of record JAYSRZ010000023.1, read on the forward strand.
AGTGAGCGCCTCAACGCGCTCGATTTGGCTCGCCCCATCGCAGGCATGCCAGATGCGTGCGCTGCTCATGCCCTCGCGCGAGCTTTGCACCATCGTGCCCACATACGAGCGCTTTTTCATCGCGGCTTCGTGCATGCGCAGCAACCATTCATTGATCGAGATCGCGCCATCACCTGTCGGCACGGGTGGTGGTGAAGCCAAGGGCAAATTTTGCTGCACTTGCGCATGAGCTGCGAGCGAAAGCATGCCACCCATCAGCAAACCTATTGCTATAAAAATATGAGCACTCTGCGCAGTAAATAAGCGCGCTAAAGCACTATTTGGCTTAAAAATCTTCATGGTCAAAGCATTCTTGGTGTTCAAGGGCGCACACTGCCGATTGAGACACTGCGCAGCGAGCCCGCAGGTTGCTGCAAAGCTGAACTTCCGCCAAACTGCTTGTGTGCTGCAAGCAACTCATCCAAGCGCGGATCCCGAATCATCATCACTTCTTGGCCAGCGACTTGACCGCCCATCGTCATCAGAGCTTGCGTTGAAGCACTTGCAGCGGGCGCATTTTGCAACTGCTTTGCGGCAACCATCTGATCGCCTGCGCTGCCCAACAAGCCCCATGCCAAGGAGCCAACAGCAGCAAACGCCGCAAAACCTGCCACCATTTTCCAACGCCATGCGCCGTCGTTGGCTGCCTCTGCGCGCGGCATCACCACAACCTGAGCAACAGGTTCTGCCTTTGCAATACTTGGTTTGCTCGAAGCAAGCGCACGCTGCTCGCGCAATACGCCTCCGATCGCACTCATCCTGCGCCACTGTTGCATCAAACTATCGTCAGTCAAGCTCTGGCTTACCAAAGCCCGCGCCTGCGCTGCACCGAGCTCGCCATCGTGCAAAGCCGACAGTTGCTCTTGCAGGGATAAATGATTGTCTTCCATATGCTTCATGATCAAAATTCCAACAAATCTATATGCGCTTTCCCGGCTGCGGTAAAGCAGATGAATATTCGTATTGCGCTCACCATCCCCATCACCATCACCATCTTTTTCCTGTTTGCCGATCTAGCATTGGCTTGATCCGCGCGGAGATCGCTTCCCGTGCTCGGAAAATCCGAGAGCGCACCGTACCAATCGGGCAATCCATCGCCTCGCTGATGTCTTCGTAGCTGAGGCCTTCCATTTCTCTGAGTACCAAAGCGCGGCGCAGTTCCTCAGGAAGTGCGTCTAATGCTTCATTGACTGCCACGGCGATTTCCTGCGCCGCGTAAGCTGCCTCTGGCGTCTCGACCTCACCGCCGCCATTCATCAGCGCATCAAGCATCGGATTCTCGTCATCATCACCGCCCGAGCTCAAACTCGACTCGCTGATGACAGGATTTTTGCGCGTGGAGACCAAATGCTTCTTGGCCGTGTTAATCGCAATGCGATACAGCCACGTGTAAAACTGCGCATCTCCGCGAAAGCCCGCCATCGCTCGCCAAGCTTTGATAAAGCTTTCTTGCACGATGTCTTGCAACGCGCCTTCATCGCGCACCATGCGCGAGAGCATGCGTTCGAGCTTTTTGCGATATTTGATGAAAAGCAGCTCAAAAGCACGATCCCCTTCTTTGCCACCGCCTTTGGCAATGTCCACCAAAGCTTGATCGGGATCAGTCTGCAGCGGCGTTGCGCTAATCAACGGCTGTGCGATTGGTTGCACCATCGGCTGCTCCAACTGCTGGGCTTGTGTTGGCGATTTCATATCAGGCAGCACGCTGTTCACGGGCAGGAGCATTGGTCGTTGTTGTCAACGCGAGCTCTGCATCGCCCAGTACAGCAGTAGGCGCTGTAGATGCATAAAGAGCACGGCGCAGCGATAGCCAAGCTTGCTTGCCGGCTGCGGGATCTTCGTGTCTCGCTTCGAGTTGAAACCACTGTGTTCTTGGGACTAAATGCTTGTTATCGCTGGGATGGGCTCGGAAGCTCACCAGCATGTAAGCCTGTAGATCAAGATGGAGCGTACAAGTTCCTACAATTTCTTGTTCGCTGACCCGAGCACACCACTGACCTTGGGCAAAATGCAAACTGCCTTGTGGGCGCTTCCAAGCATCGCGCAGCAACCAACAACTAGCCATGAGCGCAAGCATTAAAAACACACCACTTTTTAATGAAAAAAGGCCATCAGCCATCGCAGATACTGCGTAGAGTGCTATCAAAATAAGAGTTACGAGACATGCCACAGATCGATACACCCAGCTCGCTGCAGGCGTGAATGTCATGGCGGGCGGGTAGCGCATCGTTGTTGCCGTGGCGCTTAAGCTACTGAAAGATCAGACGCGCTTGAAAATTAGCGCACCATTCGTGCCGCCAAAGCCGAAATTGTTTTTCAGCGCGACTTTGATCTCTTTTTTCCGCGCCACATTCGCGCAGTAATCCAAATCGCATTCAGGATCTTGGTTTTGAATGTTGATCGTGGGTGGAATGGTTTGGTGGTGCATAGCCAACACGGTAAACACGCTTTCCAAACCGCCCGCGCCGCCTAGCAAATGGCCGGTGGCGCCTTTGGTGGAGCTCACCACGACGTTTTTCGCGTGCTCGCCCAAAGCAGCCTTGATAGCGTTCGTTTCGTTGATGTCGCCCAGCGGTGTGGATGTGCCGTGTGCATTGACGTAATCCACATCGCTTGGCTTCATGCCCGCGTTGTTGATCGCCGAAAGCATGGCGCGGCGTGGGCCATCCATATTCGGCGCGGTCATGTGGCCGGCATCGGCGCTCATGCCGAAGCCTGCGATCTCCGCATAGATTTTTGCACCGCGAGCCACGGCATGTTCGTATTCTTCGATCACCATCACGCCAGCGCCTTCGCCAAGCACAAAGCCATCGCGGTCTTTATCCCAAGGGCGCGAAGCCGTGGCCGGATCGTCGTTTCGCGTGGAGAGCGCGCGCATGGCTGCAAAGCCGCCAATGCCCAGTGGCGAGACGGTGGCTTCCGCGCCGCCGCAGATCATCACATCTGCATCGCCATACTCAATCATGCGCGCGGAGATGCCAATCGCATGCAGCCCTGTGGTGCAGGCGGTCACGACGGCAATATTCGGCCCTTTGAAGCCATATTTCATGCTCACATGGCCAGAGATCATGTTGATGATGCTGGCCGGCACGAAGAATGGCGTGATGCGGCGCGGGCCTCGGTTGACCAGCTCGGCATGCGTGTCTTCAATCAGCGGCAAGCCGCCAATGCCCGAGCCAATGTTGACGCCGATGCGCACAGACTGCTCATCGTTCAAAGCGTCGTTGACGCTCAAGCCCGAATCTTTCACAGCTTGTACCGCAGCGGCAATACCGTAATGAATAAAAGTATCCATCGTGCGAGCTTCTTTGGAGGTCATGTATTCCTCCACATTGAAGCCTTTGACCTCGCCCGCGATTTTGCAAGAAAAAGCACTTGCATCAAATTTCGTGATCGCGCCGATGCCTGATTGCCCCGCAATCAGCGCAGTCCATGCGGATTCCACGCTGTTGCCCACTGGGCTGATGCAACCTAAACCTGTGACGACGACGCGACGTTTGCTCATATGCTGCTCAACAAAAATGTTGTGAATCTAAAACAAAAAAGGGCAGGCAGCTTTTCAGCCACCAGCCCTTCGATCACAGCCGGCTTTTATGCCTTCTTGTGCGTGTTGGCGTAATCAATGGCGGCTGCCACTGTGGTGATCTTCTCGGCATCTTCATCCGGAATTTCAATGCCAAACTCATCTTCCAAAGCCATCACCAGCTCCACGGTGTCGAGCGAGTCAGCTCCCAGATCGGCCACAAAAGCTTTTTCCGGCGTCACTTGCGCTTCTTCCACGCCTAATTGTTCGGCGATAATTTTTTTGACACGTGCTTCGATATCACTCATAAGTCCCTCTGAGGGTTGTTGAAAACATCACGATTCTACCCGGTTAGAGCGCATCCTCTATGCCAAGCGCTGTTTACATGTACACGCCACCCTGGACATCACATGTACATCCCACCGTTCACATGGATTTCTTGGCCTGTGATGTAGCCCGCGCGAGGGCTGGCCACGAAGGCCACAGCGTGGGCAATATCAGCAGGCTTGCCCAAATGGCCAAGCGCGATTTGGCTGAGAAGTGCTTGCTGCTGCGCCTCGGGTAGGCTAGCTGTCATGTCGGTTTCGATGAAGCCTGGAGCGATGCAATTGACGGTAATATTTCTTGAACCAAGCTCACGAGCTAATGCGCGAGTCATTCCCGCGAGGCCTGCTTTGGCGGCGGCGTAATTCGCCTGCCCAGCGTTACCCGATGCGCCGACCACGCTGGTGATGTTGACGATGCGGCCATAGCGCTGTTTCATCATCGGGCGGATCACGGCTCTCGAAATGCGGAAAACGGCTTTGAGATTCGTGTCCATCACCGCATCCCAATCTTCATCTTTCATCCGCATGGCCAGCTGATCGCGAGTGATGCCTGCATTGTTGACCAACACCTGAATGCCGCCGCGCTCTTTGACGATTTGATCGATCAGAGCGTCGGTGGCAGCTGCATCGGTGACGTTGAGCACCACGCCGTGAATGCCAGCGGCTGTGATCTTGGCCGCGCCTTCAGCGCTGGTCGCTGTGCCGATCACCATCATGCCAGCGGCTTTCAATTCTTGCGCAATCGCCGCGCCAATGCCGCGCGTGGCGCCAGTGACTAGGGCAATGTGTTGGGTGGAATCTGTCATGGTTTGTGTTTTTGGAAACTATGCAACGCGAAAGAGAAATTCAAAATTTGGATCGTATTTTTTAGCGATTTTCGCGTCTTTTTTGCGTTTTTCGCGTTACCTAGTCAATATCAGTTCAGCAATAATTTGGTTTCAGCCAAAGAAGCCGGATCAAGCACCGCGCCGCTCACGATTTCAGCATCAATGCGTTTGCACATGCCCGAGAGCACCTTACCCGGCCCGCATTCGATCATGGTGTTCACACCTCGCGCTTTGATCGCAGCAATGCATTCCACCCAGCGCACTGGCCCGAAAGCTTGACGGTACAAAGCATCTTTGATTTTTGCTGCATCCGTTTCAATCGCTACATCAATGTTGTTCACCACTGGAATTTGCGACGCGTTGAAAGTGATTGATTCAAGATGCGCCTTCAGTTTCTCAGCCGCTGATCTCATCAAGCTCGAATGAAATGGTGCAGACACTGGCAGCGGCAAGCAGCGCTTCGCACCTTTGGCCTTGAGCGCCTCGCTCGCCTTTTCCACGCCCGCCTTGCTCCCCGCGATCACCGTCTGCGCCGGATCATTGAAGTTCACTGCCTCAACAATTTCACCAGTAGCGCCCGCCACATCTGCGCAGACCGCTATCACATCCATAGCAGCCATCCCCAGCACAGCCGCCATCGCCCCGGTGCCCACCGGCACAGCCTCTTGCATCGCCGCCGCTCGCAGCCGCACCGTTTGCACCGCGTCCGTCAGCGACAAAACGCCCGAGGCCACCAAAGCTGAATACTCCCCCAGCGAATGCCCGGCCACCACAGATGGCGCAGCGCCGCCTTCTGCGATCCACGCACGATAAGCCGCCACCCCCGCCACCAGCATCACAGGCTGCGTATTTGTCGTCAGCCCCAGCGCCTCCTTCGGCCCCTCTTTAATAAGCTTGGCAACATCCTCACCCAGCGCTTCCGAGCTTTCTTGCACCACGGCAGCGACAGCGGGGTGATCACCCC
>JAYSRZ010000024.1:0-2389 GCA_043720775.1 Variovorax sp.
GGTCAACGCAGCACAGAAAGCGATTGGCGAGGGCAAGCTCAGGCCCTTTGAAGCGACTGCGGCGCAAGACGTGCTGGACAACGATGGCCGTATCCTGATCCCGCGCGGCACGGCACTGACCGATGGGCAAATACTGTCGATGAACGCTTTGGTATCCGGTGTGCTCGGAAAGATTGCAAAATAGCGCTGTGAACACCGCACCATCCACACCCGCCTCATCACCCACCGCATCATCTGCTTCATCACCTATTCGTGCGTACCGCGCCGGCCTTTTGCGTTTTGATGGCGCTGACAAAGCGGTGTTTGATGAAGATGGTTTGCTGGTGGTGGATTCGCTGGGCAAGGTTGCGGCGAGCGGAAGTTTTGCAGCACTCCAAGCCACGTATGCGCACTTGCCCACGCAGCATTTCCCCGGCCGCATCATCGCGCCGGGCTTTGTGGATATGCATGTTCATTACCCGCAGATTGACGTGATCGGCTCTCCGGCTGATGGCTTGCTGCCTTGGCTTGAGAATTACACGTTTCCAGAAGAAAAACGGTACATTGCCGGCGAACATGCTGCGCAGAGCGCTACGTTTTTTATAGCGGAGCTGCTGCGCAATGGCGTGACGACGGCGCTGACTTTTGCCACCTCGCATGTGGCTTCAGTCAACGCGATGTTTGAGGCGGCAGACACCGCAGGCCTGCGCATCATCACCGGCAAATGCATGCAAGACCGCAACTGCCCAGACGGTGTGCGCGATGAGACGGAACAATCTCTCATTGATACCGAAAGCTTGATTCAAAAGTGGCATGGCAAGGGTGCTCGTGGCCAGCTTGGTTACGCGATCACGCCGCGCTTCGCGCCCACTTGCTCGGATGCGCAGATGCGCGGCATGGGCGAGCTGGCGGCTAGATATTCCGATGTGTGGATTCAATCGCATGTGAGCGAAAACGCAGAGGAAATCGCTTGGGTGCGTGAGCTGTATCCGCAAGATGCGAGCTACCTTGGCGTCTATGACCGCTTTGGTTTGCTGCGCGAGAAAAGCGTTTATGCGCATTGCATCCATTTTGATGACGCAGATCGCGCTTTGATGAAGGCGCGCAGCGCGGCGGCGGCGGTATGCCCGACGAGCAATTTGTTTCTCGGCAGCGGCAATTTTGATTTTGTAACAGCTACTGATCAAGGCATGGCGCACGGCCTAGCTAGCGATGTGGGCGGCGGCACATCGCTTTCTCCTTTCAAAACCATGCTGACTGCCTACTATGTGTCGTTGAGCAGCTCACGCAGTGTAGGCGAGGCTAAACAGGCCTTTTCGCTCTCACCCGAACGCCTGTGGTGGCTGCACACAGCGGGTGCGGCGCAGGCGCTGGGGCTGCAGGGCGTGGTGGGCAATTTACAAATTGGCTGCGACGCAGATTTCGTTGTCCTGAATCCGCAGGCCACGCCTTTGCTTGCCCGCCGCACCGCCCGCGCCGAATCTTTGAGCGAATTACTTTTCGCTTTGATCGTGCTCGGAGACGACCGCGTGATTGAGCAAACGCATCTAGCCAGCAGTTAAAATCTCATTATGCTGAGCAAAGACAAAAATTCTGATGCACGCGTGCCGCAAAACACGGATGCTGCGGTTGCACAAAAGGCGGATGCCGTTTTCGCTCAAAAAGAAAGCACGACTTTTGACCTGACAGCGCATTTCTTGATCGCCATGCCGGGCATGGAAGACGAGACGTTTGCGAAGTCGGTGGTGTATTTATGTGAACACACCGAGCGCGGTGCACTGGGCATTGTGATCAACAAGCCCACCGAGCTGACGATGCCGAAATTGTTTGCCAAGGTGGATTTGCCGCTTGAGCGCAAAGATTTGCAAAACACATTGGTTTTTGGCGGTGGGCCGTTGCACACCGAGCGCGGCTTTGTCTTGCATGAAAAGCAAGTGGCCACCACGGTGACTTTTGCAGACATGAAGGACGTGCCTTTGTCTGTGCCCGAGCCCGAGTCTGAAGCGGAAATCGCTCTGAAGGCCAAGATCAAAGCGGCGATGAGCTTAGAGCAGCAATTGCTCGAAGCTTTGCATGAAGCGGCTGAACAAGAAGTGCCTGAGAGCACGTTTTACGCTTCTTCGCTCACGATCTCGGATGGCTTGGAGCTGACCACCTCAAAAGACGTATTGGATGCGCTGTCCAGCGGCGGCGGGCCGCGCCGCGTGCTGATTTCGCTCGGCCATGCTGGCTGGGCCAAGGGGCAGCTTGAATCGGAGTTGGCCGAGAACACCTGGCTGCATGTGAAAGCCAGTTCAGAGGTGATCTTTGATACGCCCGTGGCTGAGCGCTACAGCAAGGCGCTGGGTCTGCTCGGCTTGCAAGAGTGGATGATCTCTCGCGATGTGGGGCGCGCATGATCGTGGCTAGC
>JAYSRZ010000025.1:0-6689 GCA_043720775.1 Variovorax sp.
CATGCGCTGCACAGCGCGTTGAATGTCCGTGACGACCTCAAAGCGCTCCTCAGATGACAAGCGAGCGCTGTAGTGCTCCAGCAACTCAGAGCTGGTTTGAATGGTGGCCAGCGGTGTGCGGAATTCGTGCGATGCCATTGAAACGAAACGCGTCTTCAAATCACCGAGCTCTTTTTCCTGAGCGAGCGCCTTGCGCATCTTCTCTTCACTCTCTCGCAATTCTGTGATGTCGGTCAGGAATATCAGAGCGCCCCAGCGTCCATCCCATTCGATGATGGAGCCATGCAGCCTGACCCAACCGAGCTTGCTTTCTGCTTTGAGTTTTTCAGAAGGCGGCGTGATCGTGCGCAGCACGGCTGTGCGATCTGGATCGCCAGCGATCATTTGTTTGCGCCGCGCGAGCGCAAAAGCTCTGTCATCAGGATGCAAAAGATTCACCGATTGCACGCCGCCCAATTGCTCTTCCGACAAGCCAAACAAGCGCTGCGCAGCAGGGTTGGAATAGACCACCACACGATCTAAGATGAACAGGGCACTTTGATCGGAGTTGTCTACCAATGTGCGGTATCGTGCTTGCGAGCGCAGCAATGCATCGTTGATCGTGGTGAGTTGGCTAATGTCGCGCACCACCGCCACTGAGGCGTCTTGGCCATTGACAGTCACGTTGCGCCCGGATATTTCTGCATTGATCAAGCGGCCATCTGCATGCGGCAATTGCGCAGGATAAGTCGTCTCTCGCCCCAAATGCATATGCTTTAGTGCATACGCACGATCTTTGTCTTGAAACAGATGACTCGCCGGCATGCCAATCAGGGCATGCCGATCTTTACCGAGCATATTGAGAAAAGCATCATTGCAATCAAAAATCACGCCTGCACGATAAAACACCACGCCTTCCGTGCCCGCCTCAATAAAGCGCTGCGCGCGCTCCTCGCTCTCGCGCACCGCTTGCTGCGCACGGTATTGATCTGTGACGTCATCGATAAATACAAACCCGCCAAAAACCTCACCGTTTTGCAACACATTTGGCACGATATGCACCTCTATCCATTGCGCACTTGCCGTGCCCGGCTGAGTTTCGCGCACATAGCGCACCGACTGGCCAGACAACACTTGCCGGGTGCGTGGTTCAATCTCAGCCCACGCGGCTTCGCCCACGATCTCTCTCGTGTGCTTGCCGACAATTTGCAACACGGTGGTATTAAATGCTTTGGCATAAGCGTGGTTGGCATACACGCAGCGGCTGTCTATATCGAAGTAGCTCACCATAGCTTTCAGATGATCGAGCAGCAGTTGCAGCTGCGCTACGCTCACATCAGCAGTGCCGGGGCGAACAGCCGACGGATCACGATTGATCGCTGAAATAACAGACTTGTATGATGTCATCAAAACAGTCTAACACTGCACAATCGATTCCACTCACACAACACAAGGCTTGGCATGCATCGTATTTTGGTCGTTGAAGACGAGGAAGGTATTCGCAAGAATATTGAGCGCCTGCTTACGCTAGAGGGCTACGAGGTCGGCACAGCACCTAATGGTCAGCATGGTTTGGTGATCGCGCGCTCAATGCTGCCCGACATCATCATCACCGACATCAACATGCCCGGTATGGATGGCTTTGCCATGCTGGATGCAATTCGCCATCATCCCGAGCTTGATCGTTGCATCGTGATTATGCTCACGGCAGCGGACGAGCGCGACAGCATGCGACGGGGCATGCGTTTAGGTGCGGATGATTACCTCACCAAGCCCTTTCGCCGCGAAGAGCTGCTGGACTCAATCAGCTCACAGCTTAGAAAACGCGAGCGCTTCAACAGAGACAAAGAAGAGGCTGTTGCGCGAGCCACGGTGCTCACTGAGGAGCGAACGCGCGAACATTTTCGAGAGCAGTTTGCCGAAAGCAGCTATTCCATGCCGGGCTTCTCCGGCTCGATGCTTGAGAGCACATCCTCAGGCTTTGGCATGAGCTTGCCGCCGGAGAGCAGCAACATTCAAACGCTCCAGGCCACCGTGCTGTTTGCAGATATTCGCAATTTCACTACCATGGCCGAGCGTCTTTCAGCCGCTGAGCTAGCGGCCTTGTTAGGGCGCTATTTTGAGCTCGCCTGTCGCCCTGTCGTCGCCTTTGGTGGAAGCCATTTGAAAATGCTCGGCGATGGGCTCTTGGTCTTATTTGAAGAGCAAGCGGATATTGATGACGACACGCTTTCGCATGCACAGCGTGCGCTCTCAGCAGCTCTTGGCATCCAAGAAGCGGTGGCCAGCTTCAGGAAGTGGATGGATGAGCAATATGGGCAAAGGGGCTTGCCTGATTTCACCGTAGGCATCGGCGTGCACAGCGGAGAAGTCACATTGAGCCGCCTAGGCGGCATCGACTCACCGGAGATCACTGCGTTAGGCGACAGCGTCAACATTGCCTCTCGACTACAAGCAGCTGGTAAAGAACTGGGCTGGCAAATCGTCGCCAGCACTGACACAGCACAACTTGCCGGCCCAGCCTTGGATTGTGGCCGCCAACAACTGGTGAGCCTGCGTGGCCGGGAAAAGCCCGTAGCAGCGTGTGAGGTGCTCGCAATCTCAGCTGCGCCTTCGCTCGATCTAACTCATCCGTCTACTAAATACGATGTCCGCTCGCTGCAAGCAGCCACTGAACAAAATTCTCAGATTGCAGCTCGCGCTGCAAAAGATGCGCTCAAGGAATCCTTAGGCAACTTGCAATCGGGCAGCTTCCAGAGCATGCAGCAAAGCTTTCGCGGCTACCAGATCGTTCGCAAGCTGGGCGAAGGCGGTATGAGCGATGTATTTTTAGCCTATTCTGGCGCTCAAAAATGCGAGGTTGTGCTCAAAGTGTTGCGCACTTCTGTATCAAACGATGCTGAAATGCTGCGCCGCTTTATCCAAGAATACGCCGTGCTTGCCAAACTCACGCATCATCATGTCTCGCGTATTTTTGATCAGGGCTTCACAGATGATTACGCCTACATCGCAATGGAATACCTCTCAGGCGGCACACTCAAAGAAGAAATTCGCTTGCGCGGCATGCCGGGTAATCTTCTCTCGGGCTCGCCGGCTCAGATTCATGGCCGCGTGATTGATTTGCTGCGCCAGATCACCAGCGCATTGAACGCGATTCACAAGCTGGGATTGGTTTATCGTGATTTGAAGCCTGAGAATTTGATGTTTCGCTCAGCCGGCGGCGAGCTCGTATTGGTCGATTTCGGCATCGTCAAAAATATCGGCGAGCACACTGCAGGCCTGATGTCCGAGCGGCTTGTAAGCACAGAGCATGGCCAAGTGATTGGCACGCCTTATTACGTGAGCCCAGAACAAGCGACTGGTCAAGAAGTCACGCATCGCAGTGATTTTTACAGCTTAGGCGTGATGCTATTTGAGATGCTCACCGGCTCGCGGCCCTACAAAGGTGATTCACTCAATGAATTGTTGGCGCGCCACCTGCATGCACAGACGCCGCGCCTGCCGCCCGAGCATGGGATCTTCCAAACGCTGCTGGATAGCTTGATGGCCAAGCAAGCAATTGACAGGCCTGCAGATGCATTGGGCATTTGGCGTGGCTTAGACATTCTTGCGAAGAAAACGGGCAACTTGCCCGAGGCGCACCTCGATTAACTCGCCTCGGCTCTCGCCAATCGCGCTGCTCCGCCTTGCAAAAGCACTAGCATGGCTCCTGCTCCACCTTGCGATGGTGTTGCTTGCACAAAAGCGAGCACTTGATTTTTTTGAATCAACCAACTCTGCACTTTAGGTTTCAAGACAGACACCTTGCCCGCTGAGCCCAAGCCCTTGCCATGCACCACGCGCACGCAACGGATGCCGTTTTTATGGCTCTCGCGGATGAATACGCCCAGTGCATCGCGCGCCTCCTCGGTGCGCAAATTGTGCAAATCCAATTGCTTTTGCACCGCCCACTCGCCCTTGCGCAGCTTGCGCACCACATCTGCCCCAATGCCTGGGCGGCGGAAACTTAAGGCCTCATCGGTATCGAGCAAACTGCTGGTGTCCCATTCATCGCTCAATGCTTCGCGCAACACAGCCTGCTCATCGCGCTGGCGTTGCGCGGGAATCGGAGGCGGCAAGTCAGGCACGAAATGCGCTTTCTTTTGCTCCACCAGAGGCTTAACACGCCCCACCGTGTTGGCAAACAGCTCTTTTTCAGCCCGCAGCGTTTTCTCATTCTCAATCCGTGCTGCTTCTAAAACTGCCGCAGCAGCCGCTTGCCGCTCAATTTCTTTTTTGACTTGTTTGAGATCAGACAATTGCGTGAGTTTGACAGCAGCTGACTTCATAGCTTGCCCTCAGCCAGCATCGAGAAAACTTGCGCTTGACTCACGATCACATGATCCATTACGACGATATCCAGCAACCCTAAAGCCGCTTTGAGCCGAGACGTTAGCGCTAAATCGTGATGACTGGGGATCACGTCTCCGCTGGGATGGTTGTGCGCCAAAATCACGCCCGCCGCATGATGATGCAGCGCCCGCACGGCCACCTCGCGCGGATACACGCTGGTCATCGATAGCGTGCCACGAAACATCTCTTCAAAAGCAATCAGCTTGTGCGTCGCGTCAATGAAGATCACCATGAAAGATTCATAAGGTTTGCTGCCGATTTGCAAGCGCACGAAATCTTGCAAGGTCTGCGGCGTGTCGAGAATTGGCTTTTGTGTCATCTGTTGCGCCAGTGCCCGGCGCGATAGCTCCACTACCGCAAGCAACTCTGCTTGCTTAGCCGGCCCCAGGCCTTTAATGCTGATGAGCGCTTTTGGGTCGGCATGTAGCAAACCACTCATGCCGCCAAAGCTGTCCACAATCTCTTGCGCCAGCGCCACGACGTTTTTACCCTCAATGCCAGTGCGCAGCAGCAAAGCGAGCAGCTCCGCATCGCTTAACGCACCAGCACCGCGTGCGAGTAATTTCTCACGAGGCCGTGAGTCAGCTGGCAGGTCTTTGAGCGGCATGGCAGATAAGTTGCTTGATGTTTCTACAATACGAGTTTACGCACTATTTTGTGATCATTTGCCTAGCTCGCCGCATGCCAACCATCGAAGCCTCCTCTTTTCTCACCCTGCACTATCGCTTAAGCGGTCCGCAGGGCGACATCATCAACACGTTTGATGGCAAACCGGCCACCCTCTCATTAGGCACAGGCGAGCTTTCGCCTGCCGTGGAGCAGCGCTTAATGGGCTTGGAAGAAGGTACGCACACGACATTTGATTTGCCAGCAGGCGCAGCATTTGGTGAGCGCAATGCCGAAATGATTCAATGGGTGGCGAAAAAAATGCTGGCCTTGCATGGCGATCCGCTGGAGAAATACAGCGTGGGCGATGTGGTGCAGTTTCCCGCGCCATCGGGTGAAGGCACCTATGCAGGTGCAGTACGCAAGGTGCAGAGTGACAAAGTTTTGTTTGATTTCAACCATCCGCTGGCTGGCCAGCCGGTGAGCTTTGAAGTGAAAGTGATTGGGGTGCTATGAGTGTGAATGAAATAAGCGACGACAGGCCGCCCTTAGGCGCTCGCGCCCCCTCGGGGGGCAGCGGCGACGCGCCAGCGCAAAGCGTGGGGGTCAGTATCCTCTTAGCCGAGCCGCGCGGCTTTTGCGCTGGCGTGGATCGCGCGATTGAAATTGTGGAGAAAGCGCTCACCAAATTTGGCCGCCCCATCTATGTGCGCCATGAGATCGTGCACAACACGTATGTCGTCAATGATCTCAAAGCCAAAGGCGCGGTTTTTATTGAAGAGCTCTCGGATGTGCCGCCGGGCTCAACGCTCGTTTTCAGTGCGCATGGCGTGAGCAAGGCCGTGCAAGATGAGGCCAAGCAGCGCGGCTTTCAAATCTTTGATGCCACCTGCCCGCTGGTGTCTAAAGTGCATGTGGAAGTGGCCAAGCTTTCGAAGGAAGGCTATGAATTCATCATGATCGGCCACAAAGGCCATCCAGAAGTTGAAGGCACGATGGGGCAATTGTCTGAGGGCATTCATTTGGTCGAAGACATTTCCGATATTGCTCGCGTGAATCCGAAGCAAACAGAGAAACTCGCCGTCGTGACGCAAACCACCCTTAGCGTGGACGACACAGCAGAGATCGCCATCACATTGAAAGCACGCTTTCCCAACATCCGCGAGCCCAAGCATCAAGACATTTGCTACGCCACGCAAAACCGGCAAGATGCGATCAAAGTGCTGACCAGCCAAGTCGATCTCATCATCGTGGTGGGCAGCCCGACGAGTTCGAACAGCAACCGGCTTGCTGAGCTCTCTCGCAAACGCGGCGTGCCCGGCTACATGATTGACGATGCCTCTGAGCTAAAAGACGAATGGTTTGCGGGCGTGCAGCGCGTGGGCTTGACGGCAGGCGCATCCGCCCCAGAATTGCTCGTGCAAGATGTGGTGCAACGCATCAAGGCGCTGGGCGCTACCAGTATTCGCAAGATGGATGGCATTGAAGAGACGGTGAAATTTCCCTTGCCCAAAGGTTTGAAAATCGAATGACATCAGCCAACCCAGCTCTGATTGATCGCTCTCGAATTGAGAGCGCCTTACGCAGATTCGACAAAGGCTACCGGCATTTTTTACATGAAACACCACTCATGAAACTGCCGGGCGAAGCACTCGGCGCTGATTGCAAAGAGGTGTGGCTCAAGTTAGAGCAACTGCAAACCAGCGGTAGCT
>JAYSRZ010000026.1:0-6689 GCA_043720775.1 Variovorax sp.
CGTGCGATGCGCTCGCGTGTGCCGCTCGCGTAAAACTGCTGCAAATAAGTGGGCTCAGCAATACGGCCTGACAAGCCAAATGCAAAATCGGCGCGGCGCGTAAGTGCCTCCGGCGCAAGCCAAGTGAGCGCGTCGGTTTTGTAGCCATCGGGCGTTTGCCAGCGCAGCAGAGGTTGGCCGGTTTGGGCTAAGAAGCCCAAGGTCTGGCGATAGTTTTGCACTTGGCCGCGCTCGTCAAATGCGCCTCCTACAGCGAGTATCGAGCAAGCAAAATCTTGCGGCGTCTTCATTAAGACATGGCCCGCATCCCAAAATTCAGGCGATTCAATGAGCGTGCGCATCAAGCTGCGCAGATCGCCGCTCGTTTGCAAAAAATTATTTTTCAAGCGCTCTACTAGTGCAGGTGGTGGCTGATCCGCTACAAAAAACGTAGCTAACCGAGTAGAGATACGCTGCGCTGTGGCCGGATGACGTGCTAAAAATCGTATGGCTTCAATCCCTTGCTGCTGACCTGTGGCAGAAAACGTTTGCCCCAGAAAAGTTTTAGCGCCCGCCTCATGTGCGCCAGCGCGAAAGCGAAAGGCTTGCCCGCCCGGCACATCGACTGACCAGCCCGTGAGCATGCGCGCAAGCTCCCGCACATCGGCCTGCGTGTAGCCGCCATTGACGCCCAAGGTATGCAGCTCCATCAGTTCGCGAGCGTAATTCTCGTTGAGCCCGCGTGAGGTGCTCTGCGCTTGATCGAGATACATCAGCATCGCCGGATGCTGCGCCGTGGCAAGGAGCAGATCTTCAAACTTGCCCAAGGCATGCGGTCGAATGGCGGTGAGCAAATAGCTGCCCACATACGGGCGCACCGTGCCTTTATCGAGAAACACATTGAAATGGTTGAACCAAAATTCCGTCATGCGGGCAAGCAGTGGGTTTTCAATATCTGGGTCGCTGCAACTCGCTATGCGCCAGCCTAATGCACTTTGCGCCATCGTGCGGCTGTAATTCTCTGGATCGCCGGCATTGATGAGCGCGGCCATGTTGGGCGGAATCTGTGCGGCGAGGGGCGTGGAAGCAGAGCTGGATGACATCGCGCCGGTAGCAGAAGCCATCATGGCGTTTGCGTTTGCGTTGGCAGTGGCAGTGGAAGGGGTTGCACGATCAGCGCGCTTTTGTCGCTGCGCCTCACGCTCTTCTTGGTATTTCACGGTCACTTCATTGGCGCTGGCCGAAATCGCAGCCAATGCTGGCGGCAAATTCGCACTTCTTTGGCTGGTTGCATACGCAGCCTCAATTTGCGCCAAGCTCCAATCTCGCGCGCTGCTAGAGGCAGCTTGCACCAGTGCAGGCGTCGGGCCATAGCCCAAACGTGATGTAGCGCGCCAAACTGCGGCAGGGCTGGTGTCGCCCAATTTCTGCGCCGCGCTGTGGTTGCTGTGCATACACAGCAAGCCAGCGGCAGCTACGCTCCAGGTCATTTTTGAGAATGTCATCGCTTTGCTCCTGTCTGCAATTAACGATTGCCTATCAACTTGGTTGGCAGGGTTTACAGAGGTTTACGGTGCTTTGCAAACCGCTCACATTCCATAGCTCGCTCGTTTCACAAACAAAAAGCCCGGGCATGCCCGGGCTTTTGTTGCTATAGATCGTCACTCAATCAGTTGACCTTCACCAAGCGCCAATCAATGCGGTTATCCGCACGATGCACCACATCAATATTCTTTTTCATCGCCCAAGGAATGATCTGGTTGTGCAGCGGGATGTGCGAGACCGTGTCGTTAGACAGTTGCAGCGATTCGGTCAGCAGACGATTGCGCACGGGCAGGTCAGTCTCGGCTTTGATGCGGTCGACGACAGTATCCATGCGCTCATTTTTGTAGCGGCCTACGTTGTAATTGCCGTCGCCGCCCGTGCCCACGCTGCGAAGCAGCGATTGCGCTGAATACAAGGTATCAAAGGTCGGCACGCCCCAGCCGAGCATATAAATGCTAGCTTCATAGCGCTGAATCATCGGGAAGTAGGTCACCAATGGCAGTGTACGTAGCTTGGCTTTCACGCCTATTTTTGACCACATCGCCGTGATCGCTTGGCAGATTTCTTCGTCGTTGATGTAGCGGTTGTTCGGGCAAGCAAAATCAACTTCGAAGCCTTGCGAATAGCCAGCATCTGCGAGCATCTTTTTAGAAGCTTCGACATCAAAAGGCATGCGCTTATGGACAGCTTCTGTCCAGCCAGCTACTTGCGGCGCAACAAGAGCGCCTGTGGGCTGAGACAGGCCGCGCATCGTGACTTTGTTGATGCTCTCAATATCAATCGATTGATACAGTGCGCGGCGCACGCGCACGTCTTTCAGCGGATTCTTGCCTTTGATGTTCGAACCCGTCAGCTCTTCACGGAATTGATCCATACCGAGGAAAATCGTGCGATTCTCTACGCCATCCATCACCTTCAAGTTGGCCGCATTGCGCAGGCGCGGCAGGTCCTGCGGGCTTGGATCGAGGGAGAAATCCACCTCGCCCGACAGCAGCGCCGCCACGCGCGTGGCCTCGGCCTTGATTGGGGTGTAGATGATTTCCGTCACATTGGTGGGCGCAGCATTCGCGGCCCAGCCCCACCAATTCGGGTTGCGCACCATGACCAATTTCTGGTCAGGTTGCCATTCTTTCACCATGAAGGGGCCCGAACCCATCGCATTGCGGTGCGCAAAGCTCTCGTCTTTGGTGCGAATGTCTTTGGGTTCGACGGAATTGTTTTTCTCAGCCCAAGCTTTGCTCATGACGCGCAGCTCAGTGAGTTGGTTGATCAGCACAGGGTTGGCGTTTTTCAACACGATATCCACTGTGTTGTTGTTGATCTTCACGGCTTTATCGATGCCTGTAGCGAATACGGCGAAATTCGAAGTTTTGGCCAGCGCGCGCGTGATTGAATACACCACATCATCGGCAGTCACTACCGTGCCATCGCTGAACTTGGCATTGCTGCGCAGCGTGAAGCGCACTTGCGTAGGCGAGATGAAATCCCAGCGCGTGGCCAGCATCGGCTCGGCTTTGAAGCTGGTGCTGTTGTAGTACACCAGCGATTCATAAATCGCCGCATGCACACCGTTGCCAAGCGCATTATTTTGCGAGTGGATATCCAGGGTTGGAATGTCGCTGGCACTGGTCCATTTAAAAGTTTTAGCAACAGCTGTGCCAGTCATGCCGGCCAGGAGCATGCCCGCCGCCATGCTTGCGGAAAGAAGGGAAAGTTGGATCTTCATGGGTGTTGCTCTCATGCCCAAAGGTGGGCGTTAATCAGGAAAATTGATAATGCAGCAAGAGCTGCGCCGAGTGTGCGAGGATTTACCCCGACTCAGCAACAACTCAGAAGCGACACAAATAAAGAATCAGTGCGCAAGTTGTCACTGGAAAGACAAGCCAAGCCCTGCTGCGCAAGAAAGATGCGCCAGCTTGCTGTTAAGGCACGACAGCTTTGCGCGATACCAAGCTCACCGGCCCATACCAAGCCGTGGCCTTGGATTGCGTGTTGTCGGTATCTGTCATCAGCGCGATGCCTGTGAGCGCGCCGGGCTCTTCGCCGAAAGCTTGGATGAAATCGGCGCGAATATCGCGCTCGTAATCGAGCCATTGGCCTAGATTACCCGCGCCCGATTCCACCACCATTTTGCGGATGCGATCTGTGCGCGGATGGGTGATGATGCTGCCCACAGCGCGCTGATTGCACCAAACATACATCAGCGTGGCATAAGGCAGCTCTTCGCCCGTGAGCGCGTGCGAAAGATCCGAAAGCATGCGATTTTTATTAGAAAATTTGCTGCGATCGCCCGCAAAGCTCAGCACAAAGCGCACAGGAGAATCGTCTAGATCGCGCTGCGCCATATCGGCGGCCTTGATCAAGCCCGGCACATACCAAGAGAATTTGAGTGCGATGAGCTCATTTGGAGGCACATGAAGTGGCCGGCGAAACACGCTCACCGAGCTATTGGCCGTGGCCTCAACAGCGTGGCGGCCTTTGTAGAAGCGATGCGAAAAATGCGTTTTTCGCTTGCCCGGCAAATGCGTCGTTTGCCATGCGGCATGCTCAGAGGAGGACAGCTCTACGCTTGCCGGCAAAGGCGTTTGTATGCCCGCTTCCGTACTTGCCTGCTCGGCTCTGCTCTGCGCTTGGCTAGGCTGCCTTACACCCTGCGAGTGTGGCATAGAACACGCTGTCAAACCTAGAAGAAAACCCAACGCAGCGATGCGAATTAGACAAAGCGAAAACAGCGGCCGCGTCAACGAGAAATAAAATTTACATAACGAACACATATTCACAAGTGTGCCAGTCACCCATAAAAAAACCACCCGGATTTCTCCGGATGGTTTTCAAATTTTTCGAATTCTCAGCGGGTGCTAGACCCGCATCAAATTAGAATGTGTGGCGAATGCCGGTAGCGAGGTGGTTGACCTTGAATGTAGTGACAGATGCCTCAACGCTCTTGCTGCTGCGGAAACCAGCGTACCAGTTGGTACGCTTGGACAATGCATACACGCCTTGCAAACCAAAGCTGGTGTCAGCGCTGTCGCCTTGACCCTTGGAACGAGCAACACCAGCAGTGATTGCAAATGCACCAATTGGAACAGTACCACTGACTTGATATTCAGTTGCTTTTGCTGCGCCAGAGTCTTTGTTGATACCAGCATTCAGCTTGAATGCACCGAAATCATAGCCACCAGCCAAAAGGGTGAACTTTTGACCAACTGGCAAGCTTGCAATCTGCGATGGCTTTTCGTCTTGGTAAGCCAAACCTGCAGTCACTGGACCATTTGCATATAACAAATGGAAGCCAGTTGTGCGGGCAGCTGAGGCAAGTGCTGTTTTGTTCTCACCAAAACCCAATGTTACGGCAGCGCTGAATCCGCCGAAGTTAGGCGTGTTGTACTTAAGCTGATTGTCTACACGACCGCTGTAGTTGCCGCCGTCACCAAGCTGGGCACCAGATGGATTAGCACCCCAGCCGTACAAAGATGGGCTGAATGATGTATGACCGAAAGCATCGGTTGCGCCACGGAGGTCATCGTATGCAGAATACTGACGACCCAAACTAACCTTACCAAAACCACCACCCAAACCAACAAACGATTGACGGCCGAAAGTAATGCCACCTTGGCCTGACGTGCCGGTATCGAGGTTTGCACCCATTTCAATGGTTGCAAATGCGTTCAAGCCACCGCCGAGATCTTCGTTCACACGGAAACCGATACGTGAGCCTGACAAACCGCCAGTTGCACCATCTTGAACACGGATCTGCGCAGGCGTACCAGGCGCGCCCTGCTTATACGAACCCAAACTGACATCAGCAACACCGAACAAAGTTACGGTGGATTGAGCGAAAGAAGAAACAGCTGCGAGAGCTGCGATTGCTACGAGAGTCTTTTTCATTGAGAATTCTCCAAGGTTAAACATAGGGCTCCGGTTGTAGATTTGATTTCGCAAACCTCCAGAGTCCCGGGCCAACCTCCGTTTCGGGAAGTTGGCTCTATTGGACACGAATGAGAGCGAGCGGGCAAAGAATGAGGCCAATTTTTGCCTCTTATTCGGCTTACTCGTTGCTCACAGGCAACAGTTCGTGGTGCGCTTGCTACACAGCACCTGATATGAATGCTTTTTTCCTATCTTAGTAGCAAGGGATAACCCAGACGAATGCATTTGTGTCGTCATGGGTATGCGCTGCGCAAAACGTGGCTTGAAAGGTGCAGGTGCGACAATTCGTGCTTGTTTTGAAGGTATAAAAATGTTCTCCGATACTTTGATCCAAGCCGCTGACCGCGCTTTGCGTACTTTGCTGGCACAACCTGCCGCCAGCCGCGCCCTGCCAGTAGCCGCCGCGACGTTTAACGAAATTGGCGAGCCCGATGCGATGGATGCACGCGAGCGGGCGCATGCTGGCGCGCTGATGCGCGTCAATCATGTGGGCGAAGTATGCGCACAAGCGCTTTACGCGGGTCAGGCGCTTGCTACGAAAGATATAGCGCTTCGCGCACAATTCATCAAGGCTGGCCAAGAGGAAGGCGATCATTTGGCTTGGACGGCTGAGCGCCTAAAAGCCTTGGGCGCACGGCCTTCGCTCTTAAATCCGCTGTGGTATGTAGGCGCTTTTGGTATGGGGCTGCTGGCTTCTCGCCTTGGAGATCGCGTGAGCCTCGGATTTTTGGTGGAGACGGAACGACAGGTAGAGGCGCATCTGGAGACGCATCTCGCCGCGCCGGATGAGGGCGGGCTGCCTGCAGCGGATCATGCTTCGCGGGCGGTGCTGGTGGCGATGAAGGCCGATGAGATGGCTCATGCACGGGAAGCTGAACAAGCCGGGGCGATGGAGCTGCCTGAGCCGGCCAAGCAATTGATGCGCAGCATCTCTAAGGTGATGACGCGGACGGCTTATTACGTTTAGCTAGGGCGGGCGCAACATGACGCTTATTTGGTTTGACCGTTGAGCAGATCGGCAGCAACAATGCCTGCAAACAACGTGAAGCCGAGCCAATGATTAAGGCGAAAAGCTTTGAAACAGCCCTCGCGGGAACGAGTGCGGATGAGTCGCCGATGCCAGAAAATTTGCACGCTCATTAAAGAAAATACTATAACTTTAATAGCGCTTGACGCAGATTGCATGCCGGCTAACAACCAAAAGAGCATAAAAACACAATAGAAAAACATAATGG
>JAYSRZ010000027.1:0-20399 GCA_043720775.1 Variovorax sp.
TCCACAAAAATATCTTTGATAGCGGCACAAACTGCATCGGTATCCACCACGACGAATTCATCGACCAAATCTTTAGCGATGCGAAACGTCTCCTCGCCCACCAGCTTCACCGCCGAGCCATCGGCGAACAGCCCAACATCTGCCAGCGTGACTCTCTTTTTCGCATTCACCGATTGCAGCATCGCATCCGAATCATTCATCTGCACGCCGATCACTTTGATCTCAGGCCGCACGGCTTTGATGTAGTTGGCCACGCCCGAGATCAGCCCGCCACCGCCAATCGCAACGAAGACCGCATCCAGCTTGCCATTCGAGACCAACTGCACTTGCCGCAAAATCTCCATCGCAATCGTGCCCTGCCCGGCGATCACATCCGGATCGTCAAACGGATGCACAAACGTCAGGCCCTGCTTTTTTTCGATCTGCAAAGCATGCGTGTAAGCATCGGAGTAACTATCGCCAAAGAGCACCACTTCGCCACCCAAGCCGCGCACGGCATCCACCTTAATTTGCGGCGTGGTGGTGGGCATCACGATCACCGAGCGCGCACCGAGCTTGCCCGCGCCGAGCGCCACGCCTTGCGCATGGTTGCCGGCCGAGGCGCAAATCACGCCTTTTTTGAGCTGAGCTTGTGACAGATGCGCCATTTTGTTATAGGCCCCGCGCAGCTTGAAGCTAAACACGGGCTGCTGGTCTTCGCGCTTCAAAAGCACGGTGTTATTCACGCGCTGCGAGAGCTGCTTGGCAGGTGTGAGATCAGACTCAACAGCCACGTCATACACGCGGGCATTTAAGATTTTGGCGAGGTAGTCTGCAGGCGAGAGCTGTTTTTTTGCGTTTTTTGGCATAGCCCATTGTAAAACCCACAAAAAAAGCCCCAGCTCTCGCGAACTGGGGCTATGAACTAATCCATCTTTCGGAGGATTGAGGAGACAAGCCACAATTGTAGGTGCGCAAATGCTGCAATGCATCAATCGCGTGATAATCACACCACGGTTTTAAAGGAATATCCGATGGAATGCACTGTAAGTTGGACAGGCGGCGCGAATGGCGTGGTGGGCACACGCTCAGGTATGGGCTTTGTTGCAGAAACTGGTAGCGGCCACATCCTCACAATGGATGGCGCACCAGATGCCACCAAGCCCGAAAACGGCGGGCAGAATCTTAGCGCTCGCCCCATGGAAGTGGTGCTGGCGGGTACAGGCGGTTGCACTGCTTACGACGTGGTACTGATTTTGAAGCGCGGGCGGCATGATGTGCGCGGCTGCTCGGTCAAGCTCACTGCAGATCGCGCAGAAGTTGATCCCAAAGTGTTCACCAAAATCAATATGCATTTCACTGTGTCAGGCAAAGGTCTGCAAGCCGTGGCTGTAGAACGCGCCATTGCCGTGAGCCACGAGAAATATTGCTCCGCCACGATCATGCTGGGCAAGACAGCTGAGATCACGACGAGCTTTGACGTGTTTGAGGTTTAGTTTTTAAGCGTTTTAGGCAGTTGGCCGATATGAATACTGCGTGAGGCGCTATTGAATTTGTAGTGCTCTGGGTGTTTCGTTTTGGATAGAGCGGCTGCGAGGATTGGGGCTGCTGCGTCTGCCTCATGTACCCTGCGCGGGACTCGCGGCACTTGCCGCAATATAAGAAACCAAAACGCTTCGCGTTTGTTTAGCCTGTGCTGCGAAAATCGGCAGCCGCAGCAACCCCAACCCTCGCGGCCTATTTGAAGCGCAAAAGATCTTCGCTCGCCAATAGCAGCTAACGCAAGTACTGTTGACCTGCCGAGGTTGGAACTTCACTCGCCAATCGCTGGCCTGTGGGAGCCGTATTCGGGCGGGCGATTTTCGCAGCGCAGGCTTAAAAACGCGAAGCGTTTTATCGTTATCTAAGCGGCAGGTGCCGCAAGTACAGAGCAGGGTACATGAGCCCGCCCGAATACGACTCCCACAGGCCTTAGCCGCGCAAACAACGCTCAAAGCACCGTTTCAAAACCAAACAAGCCTTTAGCTCAAACAGATACTGCGCAGAACGCTACGAATTAAATAGCAATCTCAAGTCCCACCCACATACGGATTGCTCTGCCGCTCCGCGCCAAACGTGCTCTCTGGCCCATGCCCCGGAATGAATACTGTGTCGTTGCCATACGGCCAAAGGCGAGTCGTGATGCTGGCGATCAAATCTGCATGATTGCCACGCGGGAAATCTGTGCGGCCGATGCTACCGGCAAAGAGTACGTCGCCAACGAATGCGCGATTGAGCTCAGCAGAGTGGAAAACCACATGCCCCGGCGTGTGGCCTGGGCAATGGCGCACCGTGAGCGTATGACTTCCTAAGCTCACCGTGTCGCCGTCAACGAGCCAGCGCGTGGGCGTGAAGGCATCTGAATGTGGGAAACCAAACATCGCGCCTTGCTCGGGCAACTGATCGATCCAAAATTTGTCTTCCCTTTGTGGCCCGATGATGGGAATACTCAGCATCGCAGCGAGCTCAGCCGTGGCGCCAGCGTGATCGATGTGGGCATGCGTGAGCCAAATTTGTTCGAGCTTTGCGCCGGTTTTTTTCACGGCAGCGAGGAGCTTTTCAATATCACCGCCCGGATCAATGATGGCGGCAGCGCAAGCTTCATCGCACCAAACAATCGAGCAGTTTTGCTGAAATGGCGTGACGGGGACGGTGATGTAATGCAGCATGGTATCGAGTGTACCGCTATTGATTTATGAGCGCCTTACGCAGTATCTACGGGCATAAAATGCCAATTTCGCATAAAAATTACGATGCCGTTGGCTTAAATGCGTGATTTCAACAATAATCTGGCCATGCAAATCTTAGAGTTTACTGCAAGTAGCCTGCGCTTCATAGATCATGTGCCGCAAGCCGCACCCGATGACGGCTTTGTTTGGATGTTTTTGGATCGAGAAGATTTTGAGCAGCATCGCGGCGCAGTGCAAGAGGCCGCGCAGCGCTTGGGCGGCTCGGCTTTGCTGGATTTGCATCTGCAAGATCTGCAAAATGCCGCGCATCCTTCTCATTACGATTACACCTCGGTGTATGACATGATTGTTTTTCGCAGGCTGGCCACGCTTTCCGAGATGCAGCAGCCCTGCGCAGCAGATGCGCAAGCTGCGGCCCAAGCGCCTTCGCTGTTTCACCGCATTCAATCCAAAGCGGTCGGCTTTGTGGCGTTTGATCGGCTGCTGATTTCTGTGCATCCGCGCGGCTGCTATTCGGCCAAGACTTTTGTACAACGATTTTTAGGCAACGCCACATTTGACGCCGATCTTGGCGAAGGCGCTGGGCGCAACCGCACGCCGCTGAGCCCCAGCGATTTGGTGCTCCGCATGCTTAATGTGATGGTGGACAGCTATCTTGATTTGCGCAAAGAGCTCACGATTCAGCTGGAGAAATGGCAGACCGAGCTCTTGCGCCCGCATTCTCGCTTTGACAATTGGGGCTCGCTCATGGGTGCGCGTGGGCAATTGCATCTGCTGGAAGACTTGTGCGATGAGCAGCACGATGCGCTGCAAGAATGGCTGGATACTTTGAGAGAGACTCCTCTCTTAGCCTTTCACCCTGACCCGATCCAAGCGCAAAGCCAGCGCGATCAGCTCACCGCGCGCGCGCGCGACGTGATGGAGCACATCACACGTGTGATGCATCACGCCAGGCGCTTAGAGCAATCGGCGGAGACCGTGGTGCAAATCCATTTTTCCGCGCAAAGCAACCGTACTAACAACATCATGCGAACGCTAACAGCGCTCACAGCGATTTTTCTGCCGCTCAACTTGATCGCGGGAATCTTCGGTATGAATTTTGAGTTTTTGCCGATCATTCACAATAAAAACGGCTTTTGGTGGGCGCTTGGCGGCATGGCGCTGGTTGCCGCCATATTGGGTTTGATATTTTGGCGAAAACGCTATCTGGCCCGCACGCGAAGCTAAAGGCCAGTGACTGCAGACGCGCGGGTGACAGATTTTGCAGACCGCGTCACATCGCAGACAAGCTGCGCTTCGCAATTGCTCTGTAATTGAGGCATGCCCTCTCAAGACATCACCCTCCAAACCTTGGATGGCTACCAACTCGTCGCCACGCTGTACACGCCTGATCATCCTGCGCTTGATACCGCAACAGGTCGCCCTCAGACCATCGTGATCGGCTGCGCCACGGCTGTGCCACGCGGTTTTTACAAACGGTTTTGCGAATACGCAAGCAGCCTCGGGCTCTATGCCTTAGTGGCGGACTACCGGGGCATTGGAGACTCCAAGCGCGGCGGCCTCAAAGGCTTTGTGATGGATTACGCCGATTGGTCGGCGCAAGACCTCGGCGCTGCTGTGCAGTACGCGAGTGAGCGCGGCGAAGTGTATTTGGTTGGGCACAGTTTGGGCGGGCATGCACTTGGGCAATTGCCCGATCCCTCGCTGCTCAAGGCAGCTTACGTCTGCGGCTCGGGCGCAGGCTGGGCGGGCTGGATGCCGCGCTTGGAGGGCATCAAAGTGTGGCTCTTGTGGAATGTGATCGGGCCAGTCGCTACGACTTTGCTGGGCTATCAACCGATGAGCAAATTCGGCTTGGGCGAAGACATTCCGCTGGGTGTGTATCGAGACTGGAAACGCTGGTGTAGCTTCCCGCGCTATTTTTTTGACGACGCTGCACCTGATGCGCGAGAGATTTGCAAAAAGTTTGATCGCGTGACCATTCCGATTGGTGCGTGCGTGAGCACCGATGATCTTTGGGCACCACCCGCCTCGCGCGATGCGTTTTTCTCCGGCTTTAAAACGCCGCCGTTGACCGCATTGACATCACCGCGCAAGACATGCGCATACAGAGCATCGGCCACATGGGCTATTTCCGCAAAGAAGCGAGTGCTGTGCTTTGGCCACAAATCATGGCGTGGCTAGCGCAACAAGGTTTGCAAACTTCGCGTTGATTATTTCAAACTAAACACCGCCGCGCCATTTTCCCAAGCCACTTTGCGCGCCACATCTGGCGGCAAGCCGCCCAGCCAAGTGCGATAGCCCTTCATCAAATCTTCGTAATACGCCCAGCGTTGGTTGACCCACGTGTCTGAGCCGATCATGAAGCGGCTGGGAAATTGCAAAATCAGCGCGCGCCACTCAGCGCTGAGCTGACCGTTGTCTTGCGTGAGATTTGGGCGATAGGACAACTCGCCGATCAGCTTCGGATACTTTTGCATCAGCGCTCGCACGCGATCCACGCTTGCGCCGCCGATGCCAGTGTGCGCCCAAATGAGCTTGGTTTGCACGCCTTTGCTCGCCGTATGCGCCATCAGCAAATCAATCGCTGCATCGTCCACATGCGCAAGCACAGCGAGGCTCTTTTCATCGGCCAATTTCATCAGCTTGGCAGCGACTGCGCCATTGGCATTCGCGCTGTCGTACAAATGAAATTCACCAATGCCTTTGTAGGCACCACTGCCGGTGCCCCTTGCGAGCTCATCGATCACCATCGCGTAAATCGTCTCGTCTTGATGCCAGCCGCTGTAATCTGCGCGATTGCGATACAGGCGAATGAAGGGAATAACCGTCACGCCCGCCTTTGCTGTCAGTTCCTTAGCAGCAGCCAGATTCTTCGTGCCATCGTTAGGCCGCGAGTTGGCCACGATGGCTTTGACGCCGCTCTTTTGCATTCGGGCGAGCACATCAGAAATGGGATGCACGCCTTGCGCCTCATCGTTGTAATGCAAATGCGCATCGAGCAAAGGGCCGGTGTAATCGGCTGCATGAACGGTGTGTGCAAAAACGCTGAATGCTATTCCAGCGGCACTGGCGCACAATTTAGGGTGTAAAAATCGCATGGCTTTGTCTTAGGTTCTTTTGATCAAGCCATACTAAATCATGTCCACACTCTTTCCAACACTCTTCATCTCCCACGGCTCGCCGATGTTTGCGCTTGAGCCAGGCATTGCAGGTCCACTGCTCACCAAGCTCGGACAAGATTTACCGCGCCCAAAAGCGATTGCCATGATTTCTCCGCATTGGATGACGCGCGGCGCAGCGGTTTGCGTGGCCGAGCAGCCTGAGACGATTTATGATTTCGGTGGCTTCGATCCACGTCTTTCTCAAATAAAATATCCATCAAAACTGGGTATCGCCGGCATGGAATCTGCGCAAAGCGCTATTAAATTGCTAGCAGATGCAGGATGGAATCCCGTAGCCACAGGTCGCTGGGGTTTGGATCATGGCACTTGGGTGCCAATGCGTTATCTCTATCCGCTCGCTGATGTGCCGGTGTTTCAAATCTCGCTGCCAGCAGGCTTGTCGCTGGCTCAAGCTCTTGCGTATGGGCAAGCGCTCAGCGGCCTGCGCAACCAAGGCGTGCTCATCATCGGCTCAGGCAGCCTGACGCATAACCTTTCCGAATTCAGCGGCGGGCGCGATATCAATGCGCCTGCACAAAGCTACGTCAAAGAGTTTGTAGCTTGGGTGTGCGAAGCGGCTGCTGCGGGCGATGTGCAAAAATTGCTTCGCACTTTTGAGCTTGCGCCGCATGCCAAGCGTGCTCATCCTACTGATGAGCACTATCAGCCACTGCTCGTTGCTTTGGGCGCTGCCATGATGGATGGCACAGCGCCAAAATCGCAGCTGATTGACGGCGGTGTGGCTTACGGTATTTTGTCGATGGACAGTTTTGTTTTTGGAGAAACACATTGAGCCTTATTGTTCACACCCCAGCCAGTGACAAGCCCAAGCAATTATTTTTACTGTTTCATGGCGTGGGCGCTGCGCCTGATGATCTTGTGCCGCTGGGAAAAATCCTTGGCGAGCGGTTTCCACAAAGTGCCATCGTCAGCGTGCAAGCGCCGCATGATTGTCCGTATTCGGATGGCTATCAGTGGTATTCAGTCGACGGCATCACGGAAGAGCTGCGCCCAGCGCTCGCGGCGCAAGCTCTGCCTTTGTTTATCGAGGCTGTACAGCAATGGCAAGCGGCTTTTAAAGTGGGCGCTGATGCAACGGCCTTGGTGGGCTTCTCGCAAGGCGCGGGCATGGCGCTGGAGAGCACCCAACTTGATATTCCGCTGGCCGCTCGTATAGTGGCGCTCTCTGGGCGCTTTGCAACTTTGCCCGCTCGCGCGCCAGAGCATTGCACGCTGCATTTGATTCACGGCAAGCAAGATGCGGTGATCGCATATTCCCACACGATCCGAGCTGCTGAGCGATTGGTGCAGCTCGGCGCAGACATCACCGCCGATGTGATTCCGTTTGCCGGGCATGAAATCAACGAGGCGATTGCTGCGCTAGTGATCGAGCGGCTCACCACGCATGTGCCCAAGCGCATCTGGGAAGCCGCGCAAAGCGAAGCTGCGCAGGGCGATGCGCCCTTGGCTTAATGCGTTAAGCGATTTAGCCAAGCATGCATCGCCGCAAACACCAGATGCTTCTCGGGGTCGTTAAAAATCTCGTGATACATCGCTTCGAAGCAATGGGATTGCACCCATTGGGCAGGCGCAGCAGCTGCGAAGGAGTGGCTGCCCTGCGGATTCACTATCCTATCTAGGCCGGCATACATCAGCAGTGTCGGTGTATGCCATTGGGCAGCAGCAGCGATACAACGCGCACCTTCATCGACGATAAAGCGTGCCATACGGCCACTGATTTTGCGATGCACAAACGCATCGCCTCGGTAGGCTTGCACCGAGATGGGATCGCGGCTGATTTTGTCGAGTTTCAACCTACTATTTACGCGAAAATCAGGCGCGAGTTTTATGAGTGTTGACAGCAGCAATTTCTGCATCTTCGACAAACCAAGATCAAGCGCTGGCGAGCTTAAAACGATGCCATCAATCGGCCGCATCTGCTGGCGCACAAACGAAGCCACCACCACACCGCCCATGCTGTGCCCCAGCAAAATGAGCTTCTGATTCGCGCGCATATTGCGCCGCGTTTCATCCACGATGTCAGCCAAATCATCCACCAGTCGCATCTCAGTGGGGATGCCGCCGCGCGAGCCACCGGATTCGCCGTGCCCATATTGATCGTAGGCGCGAACGTGAAAGCCTGCCTCATTTAAACGCTGCGCGACTGGCGCATAACGAAACGCGTGCCCGCCCAGACTGTGAACGATGATGGCTGTGCCTTTGATGGCTTGATCGGGCCGTTCATAGGAATAAACATCCGGTAATGGCCAATCATGGATAGCGATGTTTTCGCCATCGGCTGCTGTGAAAGGCGAGAGATAAGAATCCATCTCTAAGCGTTGCTAACTGGATGCGCAGCAATCACACTGGCCACCGAAGCAGTGATTTTTTTAGCGTAATCCACATGCAAAAATTCATTGGGCCCATGCGCATTGCTCTTGGGGCCGAGCACGCCGCAAACCATCATTTGCGCTTTGGGGAAACCTTTTGAGAGCATATTCATCAGCGGAATTGTGCCACCTTGACCGATGTAGCCGCAGGGTGCGCCATAGTAAGCTTGACTGGCGTTATCGAGCGCAGTTTGCAGCCACGGCGCAGTGCTCGGCGCATTCCAGCCGCTGGCTGCACCGCCACCTTGAAACGTCACTTTGGCTTGATACGGTGCATTGTCTTCAAGTAATTTTTTGAGCTCATGCATCGCGGCCACGGCGTCCACCAAAGGCGGTGTACGCAGCGAGAGTTTGAAAGCTGTGTAGGGCCGCAGCACATTGCCTGCGTCCTTCAAAGCAGGGAAACCTTCCGCGCCCGTCACAGAAAGCGTGGGCTTCCATGTGCGATTGAGCAAACCCTCTACCGGATCCGTCGTTGTGGGTAACGCAAACGCTGTTGACCCGCCGCAATCGGCATGCGCCCAAGGAAAGCGCTTGTGAACTTCATCGCCCAAAATTCTTGCGGTATCGCGCGCTTGGCTGTGCCGATCAGCCGGCACTTCGCAATGAAAGCTTGCGGGCAACAGCCGCCCTGTGGCGCTGTCTTCCAAGCGATCCAGCACTTGGCGCATGATACGAAAGCTCGATGGCACGAGCCCACTGGCGTCGCCTGAATGCACGCCTTCGGTCAAAATATCCACGCGCAATGTGCCACTCACCATGCCGCGCAAGCTACTGGTGATCCAAAGCTGATCGTAGTTGCCTGCGCCTGAATCGAGGCAGACCACGAGTGAGACATCGCCTAATTTCGTCTTCAATGCATCGACGTAAGGCAGTAAATCGTATGAGCCTGATTCTTCGCAGGTTTCGATCAAGCCGACGATGCGCGGATGCGGCGCATTTTGGGCTTTGAGTGCTTGAATCGCAGCGATGCTCGCATACACGGCATAGC
Source organism: Variovorax sp. (assembly GCA_043720775.1). Lineage (GTDB taxonomy): Bacteria > Pseudomonadota > Gammaproteobacteria > Burkholderiales > Burkholderiaceae_C > JANMDU01. Next base: position 9,254 of record JAYSRZ010000027.1, read on the forward strand.
CGTCATCAGCGCCGCCGCGTCCATACAGCCGCGCCGCGCCATCGCTGCCCGTCTCCAGCTTCGGCGTCCACGGACCCAGATCATTTCGCCAGCCGTTGAATTCGGGCTGCTTGTCTAAATGGCCGTACATCAAAACAGTTTGTTTGCTCTCATGCTGATGCGCTGGCACTTCAAAAAACAGCACTGGCGTGCGCGGCTTGCCTTGCGCATCATTGAGGCGCAAGACTTCTAAAGTTAAGCCCGGCACTTTTTGCGATTGCACCCAATTCGCTGCCTCACGCAGCACGGTTTCGATATGCCCATTCGCATGCCAATCCGCATCAAAGCCAGGCGATTTGCAGGGAATGGTGATGTAGTCGCTAATGCGCTCGGTAATGCCTGAGTCCCACGCTTTTGTAGCGTGAGACAAAACATCGGCAGTATTCAAAACGGAGACAGGGACGCGCGCATTCATGATGGAGGCCTTTGAGAACAAGCCTCCATGTTAAGACTATTTTCAAAAAGCCTGAGCGCCCAAGCTTTGCACCCAATAAACAAAAGCGCCACACACCGCCAACACCACCAACGCTGCGAGTCGGCTGCCTAGGTTGTCTTTGGACGATTCAACGGCCTGCGCCATCTGCTTGTCGCCACCTATCATCGGGCGAATCAGGTTTTGCTTTTGCTTGAAGAGGTAAATCAGGATGGCAACGATATGCAGCACAACCATCGCCACGATCACTTTGTTGCCCACCTCTTTGTGCCACCAGGTGGCTAGGCTCACCGTGGCGTTTTTCACGAAGCGCGTGAGTGGCCCGGCATTGGTAATTTCATCATCACTGATCAGGCCCGTGCCCACTTGCAACGCTAAAAACGCCAGCAACCCAAACACAGAGAGCGCGCCCAGCGGGCTGTGCCCCGCTGAATGCTCGGGCTTGGCTTTGCCCGAGAGATAGTCAAACAAACTTTTAGGTGAGTAAATAAACGATGCAAAGCGCGACCATTTTCCACCCACAAACCCCCACACGATGCGAAACATGAGCAGCGTCATCACGCAATAGCCTAAGCGGAAATGCCAAGACATCCAATAACCGCCCACATTACCGGTGATGATGAGCCCTGCGACACAAACGAAAAGTGCCCAATGAAAGACGCGGGTGGGTAAATCCCAAATGCGGACGGTATGTGATGCGGCCATGCTGAAATTCCTTGCGCTGCGTTTTGATAGCTGCATTGTGCCGTTTTGGAAACGGTTTTGAAGCCGCCTTGCGCTGCAAACATGCAAGACCAACATATGCCAGCTGATTTTATTTTTTGCGCCGGGATTTCCCTAGTGTGTCTAGCCGGAACTTTGCATCGTGAGTTAATCTCTGTTTTTTACAAGCCAATCATTCAGGAGCCATCATGAAATTTCGCATCGCCCTCGCTCTCTCCGCAAGCACCTTGCTTGCTAGCGTCTCTGCCCAAGCACAATTTGCCAAGCCGGAAGATGCCATCAAATATCGCCAGAGCGCTTTGAGTGTGATGGGTGCGCACACGGGTCGTCTCGGTGCGATGGTCAATGGCCGCGTGCCCTTTGATGCACGTGTGGCGCAAGAAAACGCTGACATCATCGCCACGATGGCACGCCTGCCTTGGCAAGGTTTTGGCGCAGGCACAGAAGGCGGCAAGTCCAAGGCCAACATTTGGAGCGATGGCGCAAAATTCAAATCCGGCAGCGACAAGCTGGCTACCGATGCAGCCGCAGTCGCGGCCGCTGCTAAATCTGGCAACTTGGATCAAATCAAAGCTGCATTCGGCGCATACGCAGGCAACTGCAAAACCTGCCACGACGTGTACCGCGACCAGTAATCATTTCCCCCTCCTCAACAGCCCTCAATGGCTGTTTATGCCCGCAGGTCTTAAGAGAACTGTGGGCATTTTTTTCGTAGCTTGGGTTGGTGCGGCTATGACCTGTGAGAGCCGTATTCGGGCGGGCTCATGGTCCCTGCTCGGGATTAGCGGCACTTGCCGCTAAATAACGATAAAAACGCTTCGCGTTTTTTACACCTGCGCTGCGAAAATCGCCCGCCCGAACACGGCTCCCACAGGCCGATGGTTGGCGCGGGGAGTTCCAATCCCAGAGCGTCAAAGTTGTTTGCATTTGCGACCATTGGCGCGCGAAGATCTTGTGCGCCACGAATAGGCCGCGAGGGTTGGGGTTGCTGCGGCTGCCGATTTTCGCAGCACAGGACACAGAAAACGCTTTGCGTTTTTCGCCACCGTCTTGCGGCAAGTGCCGCGAGTCCCGACCAGGGGCTGGGTACATGAGGCAGACGCAGCAGCCCCGACCCTCGTAGCCGCTCTACCCAAAACGAAACCACCAGAGCACTACAAATTCAATAGCGCCTCACGCAGTAAATACGCCGGCTAACTGCCGAAAATGCTTAAAAAATCAGGCCTTCTCAGACAGCAACTGACCAATCAACGTCTGCATCGCCGCAAAATCTGGCGTGCCCACATAGCGCTTCACAATTTCGCCTTTCTTGTTCACAAGATAGGTGGTCGGCGTGAGCTTCACGTCGCCCCATGCGCGTGCCACCGCGCCCGTGTTGTCAATCGCCACCTTGAAGGGCAGTTTGCGCGTCTCGACAAAATTCACCACGAAGGCCGGTGGGTCGTAGCTCATCGCCACAGCGACTGTATCAAAGCCTTGTTTCTCAAATTTTTGGTAGGTCGAAATGATCTGCGGCATCTCGGCCACGCAAGTCGTGCAACTCGTGGCCCAAAAATTCACCAAGGTCACTTTGCCCTTCATCTGGTCGGTTGTGAAAGGCTTACCATCAAGCAAAATCATCGTAGACGCTGGCGCTGCGCCTGTGACATCTGCCACGTTGTTGCAGCCAGCGAGCGTCAACGTGCCTACGACGAGGCCGTTAAACACAGCAGCAGTTGCCAAACGGCGTGACAATCGCAATGATTGTGGAGCAAGATACATTTTCAATTCCATCTAAAGGGGCAAATCATGAAACGTCGTCAGTTTAACCAAGCCGGAGTCTCCGCGCTCAGCCTGTGTATCGCCGCTGCTTACCAACAAGCCCATGCTTTGTCGCTTGGCGACTTAAGCAATGCGGATGCCAGCGCTGGCTTAAAGACAGCGCTGGAGCGCGGTGCGTTGTCAGCCATTGGCTTGCTCGGCAAGCCAGATGGCTTCCTAGGTAATCCCTTAGTGCGCATTGCTTTGCCAGGGTTCCTCAAAGACGCGGGAAAACTCATGAAAGCCATCGGCCAAGGCAAAAAAGTCGACGAACTCGTCACCGCCATGAATCGGGGCGCGGAGCAAGCTGTGCCGTTTGCCAAAGATTTGCTGGTCTCAGCGGTGAAGGGCATGAATGTCGTTGATGCGAAAAATATTTTGACTGGCGGCGATACATCGGTGACCAAATTCTTTGCAGAAAAAACGCGCAGCCCACTGGTGGGGAAATTTTTACCTATCGTGACGAGAGCCACTGAGAATGTGCAGTTGGCCGACAAATACAATGCTGTCGCTGGCAAAGCGAAAGGCATGGGCTTGGTCAAGGAAGAAGACGCCAATATTCAGCAATACGTGACCGGCAAATCTCTCGATGGCCTGTACACGATGATTGGCGAGGAAGAGAAAAAGATTCGTAGCAACCCAGCCGGCGCGGGCAGCGATATTTTGAAGAAAGTATTTGGCGTTTTGAAATGAACGCCTCGCTATATTTTTAAAGCCTTTTATCGGTTTCAGGCCGTAGATATTGCGTGGCCTGCTATTTATTCAATAGCGGGCTATTTTCTTTTGCAGCCGTCATTTTTGCGCTGCTAAGGTGCGCAAATCGGTTTCGTAGCCTTTGAGCACGCGCACGGCGTTGGCGCGCTGCACGGGCGTTGTGCTCGCATGGATGTTAGCGAAGCTGGCGCAAGCTTGGCTCGTGATGCGTTCAACGTAGGCTCGATAGGCTGCATCTGGCGATTCGAAAGTGCGTTGAATGTAGCCTCGTAAGCTGTGCTGGCTCGTTGCCGCACTGGCTTTACTAGCGGCGAGCCCCGTCAGGATTTCGATCAGCTCTTGCTGGCGGCGTTGGCGCTCTTTAAGCGAGTAAGCAGCATCGAAGCTGGTGCTGGCCAGCACTTGTTTAATCGCGGCGATTTGCGGCTCTTCAAGTTTTCCGTAAAGCGATTCGCTGCGCTCTACCGATTGCTTTAAGCGCTTGGCATCTCGGCTGGCCGCTGTGCCGTCGATGTAGTCTTTCTTGTATTCGCTGTTGCTCTTGGCGTATTTGCGCTTCAGATGCGCGATTTGATCAGCCGTGATGGTGGGCGCCAGCTCTGCTAAGGCTGGCAGCGCTTGGTTGCTCACGTTATCGACCAAGCCACGGCCTTGGCCATAGATGCGGCAGGCCTGTTGTGGGCTCACCTCTGCGGGCATGAGCGCCACAGCTTGCGCGAGCAAATCCGCCGTCTTGGGCAACTCATTGGCGCGATGCCAAGCAAACAGGCGCGTCAACTCATCGCGCACCTTGGGCGTTTGCTGTTCATTGAAATCAAAATAACCATCAAGATACCAATAGCTCAGATCGGGCGCTTGGTTGTAGACCAACTTCACAGCGCTACAAGCGCCTAGCAGGCTTGCCGCGATAATCACAGCAATGACTCGGAAAAAAGATATGAATTTAGACATCGTGATCATGGCGGCGGGCAAAGGCACCCGCATGAAAAGCAAATTGCCTAAAGTGTTGCACAAATTGGCAGGTCGCACGCTCTTAGGGCATGTATTGGCCACCGCTGCAAGTTTGAAGCCGCGCCGCGTGATTTTGATCACAGGACATGGCGCTATGCAAGTGATAGCGGCTAGCGCAGTACTGGCGGGCGAAAATGGCCATTTTTCTTTAAAAACAGTAACGCAAGAGCCGCAACTGGGCACGGGACATGCCGTGCAGCAAGCTGTGCCCGAGTTAGGAAATGAATCAGAAAAGGGTGGCATCACACTGGTGCTCTCAGGCGATGTGCCGCTCACGCAAGCCGACACCCTGCAAGCGCTGATCGCGCAATGTGCGGGATCTCAAATTGCCTTACTCACGATTGAACCAAGCGATCCCACAGGCTACGGCCGCATCGTGCGCACGGGCGATACCGTGCAAGCCATCGTGGAGCAAAAAGATGCGAGCGATGCGCAAAAGCAGATTACAGAGATCTACAGTGGCATCATGGCCGCACCGACTGCGCAGCTCAAAAAATACCTCGCGATGCTTGATGATAAGAATGCGCAAAAAGAGTTTTATCTCACGGATGTGGTCAAGCACGCGGTAGCCAGCGGAACGCGCGTCACAGCGCTCAAAATCAAAGATGAAGCACAAGTGGCCGGCATCAACAGCCCTGCGCAATTGCAGGAGCTCGAGCGCGAATACCAAAAACGCGCAGCCTATCGCTTTATGGAGCAAGGCGTGCGCATCATGGATGCCACGCGCTTCGATTTGCGCGGCGAACTTGACTGCGGCCAAGATGTGAGCATCGATGTGGGCTGCGTGTTTGAAGGCAGCGTGAGCTTGGCCGATGATGTGCGCATTGGAGCGCATTGCGTGATTGCAAATTGCACCATTGGCGCAGGCGCGGTGATTGCGCCGTTTACGCATATTGATGGAGGCAAAGAAGGTGCATCGGTGGGCGCGGGCGCAATGATTGGCCCATTTGCTCGGCTGCGCCCCGGCGCGATATTGGCCGAAGATGTGCATATCGGCAACTTCGTCGAAGTGAAAAACTCCACGATGGCTAAGGGCTCGAAGGCGAATCACCTTGCATATCTAGGCGATGCCACAGTGGGCGAGCGCGTCAACTATGGCGCGGGCTCGATCACGGCCAACTACGACGGCGCAAACAAACATCGCACTGTGATCGAAGCGGATGTGCATGTCGGCAGCAATTGCGTGCTTGTAGCGCCCGTCAAGATTGGTGCGGGTGGCACGATTGCTGGCGGCTCGACGATCACGAAAGACACACCGCCCGGCTCACTAACGGTGGCACGTGGCAAGCAAACGTCCATTGAGAATTGGCAACGGCCTGCTAAGTTGAAGTGATTTTTAGCTCAAATAGAGCTAGATCGTCCGCAAATACTGCGCAGGCAGCTATCAATTGCATCGTTTTTAGTTGACCACGCCGACTTGTCGCAGCCCCATTTTTTGTGCCAAGGCCGTCATGGAAACGACCAACGAATACGGCGTATTCGGCTCGGGCGTGATGTGAATTTCTGGCTGAATCTGCAATGCAGCAGCATCTTTCAATCGAGTATCCAGCGTGGCCACCTCGCTGATGAGTTCGCCATCCCAGCGCACAAAACCATTGGCATCGATTTGCACGCGGATGAGTTTGGGCTGCGCTTGCGAACTCTTCGATGGCATATCGAGTGCCACGGCATGCAGCTGCGCAGGAATGGTGATGATGAGCATCACGATCAGTACGAGCAATACGTCAATCAGTGGCGTGGTGTTCATCTCCACCATGGGTTGCGCCTCTGCGTTTTGCGCAGCTGAGTTGTACAGACCAGTAGGATAGAGTTTCATCGCATCGTCTTTTTCATTTGTTCGGCACGATCTTGTGGCGATTGCTCGGTGAGCAAGCTAATTTTTGCCCAGCCGAGGCCTTGCGCCATATCGATCACAGGTGCAACGGATGAGTACGGCGCCGCGCCATCGGCTCGGATGTGGAGTTGCACGCGATGGGTATTGCTGCCCACCACCGACAAAGCATTAGATAGTTCTTGTACGCTGGAAGCGGGCGTGTTGTTGAGTGCAAGATTGCCGCTTGCATCGATACTGATGAGGATGTAATCGCCACTGGTGTCTTGGTTTTGCGCAGTTTGCACCGGCAGCTTGAGATTCACGCTGGCGCTGACTACCGGCACAGTCAGCAAAAAGATGATGAGCAACACGAGCATCACGTCCACCAGCGGCGTGGTGTTGATCTCGGCGAGCCAGCCTTCGCTGTCGTCTTGATCTGGGTTTTGTAGGCTGAGTGCCATTTATCTTTCCTCGTGCTTTTCGCTAGCCAGCAAAACGATATGCAGCTTGCTGCCGAAGCTGCGCATGCTCTCCATCGCCAGCTTGTTTTTGCGCAAGAGCCAGTTGTAGCCAAACACGGCGGGCACGGCCACTGCCAAGCCAATGGCCGTCATGATGAGTGCCTCGCCCACGGGGCCGGCCACGCGATCAATGCTGGCTTGGCCGCTCGCACCGATTTTGATGAGCGCAGAATAGATCGCCCACACTGTGCCGAAAAGGCCAACGAAGGGCGCAGTGGAGCCAATGGTGGCGAGCAAGGCGAGGCCGTCTTGCATGCGCGTTTGCACGCGGCTGAGCGCACTTTCAATCGCGCGGATGAGCCAAGTGTCGTAGTCCACGCGGGGTTTGAGCGCTGCGTATTGGCGCACCGCATCCGCGCCGCTTTCATTGACAAATTTGAGTGGATTGTCATCGCTCAGCTTGGCGAGGTTGTCGCCCACAGTGGTGATGTTGTCAAAAGCATCATGAGCTTGCTTGGTGTGGCTTTCAGTCTTTCGCAGCTCCACATATTTGCGCACGATGACTGCCCAGCTGGCGATGCTCATGATGACGAGCAACAGCAGGCAGAGCTTGGCGACCCAATCGCCTTGGCTCCATACGGCGGCCAGGCCATAGGGGTTGGCGGCTGCTTGGTTGATGGCTGCAGTCACAGTTTGCGTGGCTGTGCTGAGCTGCGTAGACAGGGTTTGGGCGGTGGCTTCAGTGATCATTTTTTGCATTTCTCCTCGATGGTGCGTTTGAGTAGGGGGCCAATGTTTAAGAGGCCTGCGGTGCTGACGTTGTCGCTTGCTTTGTTGTCTTTGCCTTGGGCAGCGGCATCTTTGAGGCAATCAATGTCGCCTGCGTTATCGATGCCTTCTTCGAGCTTGCCTCGGCGGTCTCTGCGCAATTGCTCATTGGCCATCTCAGAGATGCTGCGGCGCGGCTGGGCGTTGGGCGGCGTGTTGGGATACGGCGTGCGCGCTGCGGGGGGCAGGCGCAGATCGAGCGGGGGGCGGGGTAAGGCCAAGTTGACGTTGCCAGAAGTGCCATTTGTGGGGCCGGTGGCTGCGCCTGTTGGGCTTCCTGTTGCACTACCCGTTGCAGCGCCTGTTGTGCTTCCAGCGGCTGCGCCTTGCTGGCTGCCAGCTGGCGCACCTGTGGCATTGCCTGCGGCGCTCGGGCTAGAGCTTGGGCTCGTGGCATTTTGACTGCCTTGATTGCTTGTGCTCGGCGCTGCGCTGCCCGCAGTGGCATTGCTGCTGGGCGAAGGCGTCGCAGGGCTGCCTGTGGCCGCACTTGCGCGGGCGGGGCTGGGTGAAGAGGTGGTTGTTGGGGCAGTTGCGGCGGCAGGAGAGGATGCGGGCACGGGGTTGGGCGCTGTGACGACTGCGCTAGACGTTGCTGCTGGGGGTGTAGCAGCAAGCACAGGGCGGGGTGCGGGTGTGGGAACAGGTGCGGGGGGCGCTGGGGTGGGCGCTGGTGCTGGTGGAGGTGGCACTGGAGCTGGAGGCAAAGGTGCTGGCGGCGGTGGAACAGGTGCTGGAGGTGTCGGCGCAGGTGGTGGAACGGGCGCGGGTGGTGTCGGTGCTGGCGGCACGGTCACGGGTGCTGGAGCGGGCGGTGGAGGCAATGGCGCAGGGGGAACTGGCGCGGGTGGCGGCTCTACGGGTGGGGTCGGTGGGGGCGGAGGCACTTGAGGCGGAAGCACTGGCGTGGGGGCAGGCGTTGGCGCTGGCGCCGGCATGGGTATCGGTGCAGGAATGGGCGCAGGAGCAGGAACGGGGGCTGGCACGGGTGCGGGTGCTGGCTCAACCACCGTTGCTGCGGCCTCAAGAATCGGCTCTTCGCGCACGCGAATCGGTGTGTCGATGGCAGCTGTTGCCTCGCTGGGCGCTGGAACTCGCGCGACGGCTGCGCGGCTTCTTTTGCGAGAAGCTTTGAGCGCGGGCAATAGCGATGTGGTTTGCAGCGGCGTGCTCTGCTCGACAAGTAGCGTAGGCAGCGCGAGCGCAGGGGTGGTTTGCATCCGGCGCTGAGCTGTGATGCCGCGCTGGCGCTGCGCTTGGCTGGTCGAAACGGGAGGCGCGGATGCAGCAGATGCAACGGCCTGCGAGTTGTTGCTTGCCTTCGCATTCGCATCAGAGGCGGCAGAATTGCTGGCGCTGAATATTTGCACCACCACTTGCGAAACCATGCGCTGCACCGGCCAATACAAATTGATCAGCCACAACGCCACCAAATGCGCCAACACCACGGCCAGCCAAACTTCACGCCTGGAGCGCGAAGAAGGATATTGGGCTTGAAACAGTTTGGCCATGCGTCGTGTGGTTTGTAAGCCGAATGTTCGCACAGTTTGACGCCCCATCATCTGAGCGCTGGATAAGCCGCGTATACAGTTGTTGCTGGCCCAACCCGTAAAATTCGGACAACCCAAAGCCGCTTCGGCTTGGCTTACCAGCCGCCTCCATGCTCACCACTTTTCTCGGCAGCCGCGCTCTACCCGCGCCTAAAACGGCGCAACTCTTGCGCACCATCCAAGCCATTGCGCAAAACGTCAACGCTATCCATTCGCAATGGGTGCATTGGGTGCAAACCTCCGGCGATGCGCTGGATACTGCCACGCATGCAAAACTAGCGGCGCTACTGACCTATGGCGAGCCGGCCGAAGACTCACCTGAAGGCACGCTGATCGTCGTGATGCCGCGCTTGGGCACCGTCTCGCCATGGGCATCAAAAGCGACCGACATTGCTCGCAATTGCGGCTTTGCCATCGAGCGCGTTGAGCGTGTGATGCATTTGCGCATTGAGATGAAAAGCGGCTTGTTTAAAAAAACCTCGTTTGATGAAAAGCAGTTGCGGGAAATAGCCACCCTCGTACACGACCGCATGACGGAATCTATCGCGTTTGATGCACAAGCCGCCGCCCATCTTTTTGACAACGTGGCAAGCAAGCCCATGGAGACTGTGAACATCTTAGGCCAAGGCCGTGCGGCTTTGGATGCTGCCAACACGCAATTCGGCCTCGCACTCGCAGACGATGAAATCGCCTACTTGCTCGATGCCTTCACTCAGCTCGGCCGTAACCCCACAGATGTTGAGCTCATGATGTTTGCGCAAGCCAACAGCGAGCACTGCCGCCACAAAATCTTCAACGCTCAATTCACGATTGACGGCGAGCGCCAAGAGAAAAGTCTCTTCGGCATGATCCGCAACACGCACGCACTCGCCCCGCAATACAGCGTGGTGGCCTACAGCGATAACGCTGCCGTGATGGAAGGCGGCATCGCAGAGACTTTTTACGCCAAATTTGAAGCCAAATCGCCAAGTAGCCTTCAAGGAATCAGCGCAAGCAGCTATCAAAAAGAGAGCAAACTCCGCCACGTTCTCATGAAGGTAGAAACCCACAATCACCCCACAGCGATCAGCCCTTTCCCGGGCGCCAGCACAGGCGCAGGCGGCGAAATCCGCGATGAAGGCGCGACAGGGCGAGGCGCGCAGCCCAAGGCGGGGTTGACAGGTTTCACCGTCTCGAATTTGAGTGAGTTAGCTGGGGTCAGATCTGAATTAATTTCCGCACCACCTGCGAACGCTACAAAACCTGTCGAAATTAATTCTGCTCTGACCCCATTTAACGGTGCGTCCGACGCGAAAAAGAGTGCAGTTAGCTTCCCCGCCCACCTAGCCACCCCTTGGCAAATCATGACCGAGGGCCCGCTCGGCGGCGCAGCGTTTAACAATGAGTTCGGCCGTCCCAATCTCGCGGGCTATTTCCGAAGCTTCGAGCAAACGATTGCCGGCACAAACTGGGGCTATCACAAGCCCATCATGATCGCCGGCGGCATCGGCACGATTGATGCGGATCTAACGCACAAGATCGAATTCCCCGCCGGCTCGCTGCTGATTGCGCTCGGCGGCCCCGGCATGCGCATCGGCATGGGCGGCAGCGCGGCGAGCTCGATGGCATCGGGCGCGAATGCGGCAGAGTTGGATTTTGATTCCGTGCAACGCGGCAACCCCGAGATGGAGCGCCGTGCGCAAGAGGTGATCAATCAATGCTGGCGCTTGGGAAAAGCCAATCCCATTTTGGCGATTCACGATGTGGGCGCAGGAGGTTTGAGTAACGCCTTCCC
>JAYSRZ010000028.1:0-2375 GCA_043720775.1 Variovorax sp.
TGCACAGCAGAAAATTTCGTCACCACGCCGGGCAGCGAGGCCGCATCCTCTACGGGCTCTTCCACAAAGCCAGGCTCAAGTACATCGAGGCCGAGCGCGGTGTGCCAATGGCGCACGGCATGGGGAATCTCTAGCTGCGGCGAGACGGGCTCGACTTCGACTGCTCCCATCAAATCATGGCCCGCAGCGGCGAGCAATTCAAACTCATCATCGATCTCGCAACGTCTCTCGCGGGCTAAGCGCTCTCGGTTGTGACCCTCGGGCAAGAGATTTTGAAAATACACCGGCCAATGCGCATCGCTGCGCGCAACGCGCTCATCGCGCTGCGCGCTGAGGATGGCGCGTGTGTCTGCATCACTGCCGCCCATGTAGGCTAGGGATAGTGTGGGGCGCTGCGGATCGTTGATGTAATCCTCATCAAACGAGACGCGCATCAGATCGCCGTATTGCGAGAGATAGCCAATCGCTTGACGCGACGCATCTGGCAAGTGCAGATGCAGGCGCAGATAGCGGATGGAGGTGCTCATGCTCATGCTCATGCTCATGCTCATGCTCATGCTCGCGACCGCAGTTTGCGCGTTTGCTGATCGTTAAACACCACGGGTGCTGGCAGCGAACCCATCAAACCTGCCACTGAAGGCGGCGCTTCGACTCCCGCCGGCTGCCCTAGCACGCGCCCACCCGAGCGCACGAAAGCTTGCAAAGGCTCACGCAATTCTTGCGGCACGAGCATGATCTCAAGCCCGAGCACACGCGCCATTTCACTCAGAGTAGACAAGCGCGGATCAATGCTGCCTGACTCGGTGCGCTGCACCGTCATACGTGTGAGCCCAGCGCTGGCGGCCAATTCTTTTTGCGTGAGATTGGCAGCTTTGCGGGCATCCGATAACTCGGTCATAAAGCTCATAAAAATACTCAAACTGTATAAAATGAGTACTAAGTATAGCTTTTTTAAGATTCTTGTCGAGTAAAAAGATATTTTAAATGCTCATATTATTATAAATGAGTATTTAAAGTATCTCAAAAACAAAACACCCGCCTAGACTTGCTGCTCGGCGGGTGAAAGCGAGTGAAGCGAGATTTATTTCTTCTTCGCCGCAGTCTTGCCCTGCAACACAAAAGTCACCTTCATCTGCACTCGGTATTCGACCACTTTGCCTTTGGAGACCACCACTTTTTGCTCTTGCACCCAAGCGCCTTGAATGTCGTTGACGGATTCTGATGCTCGGGCGATGCCCACGTTGATGGCGTCTTCAAAGCTCTTCTTGCTGCTTGAGCTAATTTCAATAATTTTTGCAACGGTCATGCGAAATCTCCTGAATGGTTAGTGGACTGCAAACCATAAACTGGCGAGCGCACTTTGGCAAGCAAAGTTTGATCTTTGGATGCAGCAATCCAACAAGCGCGTGATTCAATGCACCTGTCAATACCCTGCTTTCGCCCCAGCCCTGCGCTGCGCAAACAAACCGGCTGATTTCGCGCCCTGCTTTTTGAAACGCTCTCGGCGGGCCACTTTCGGGTCAACACGCAAAGGGCGGTAGATTTCAAGCCTATCGCCATCCGTCAAAGCTTGATCAAGCGTTGCGCTGCGATTCCATATGCCAAAGGCTGCCGTGCTAGGCAGATCCGCAAAGCCCGGATCGTGATTGGCAGCTGCCAACAGGGCTTCACGAAGCGTCGCGCCAGCCGGCAAATCCAGCGTGATTTCATGCAGTTGCCGAGGTGCTGACGAATAAACGAGCAGCACACGCATCAGATCAGCATCAGCCATACACGCTCTCTGCTCGCTTGACAAACGCATCCACCAAGCTTGAAGCAATTTTGTTAAAAACCGGCCCCACCAAAGCTGCCATGGCCGCGTTGCCAAAGCTATAGCTCAAAAACAGCTCTACTTTGCAAGCCTGTGCCGTGCCATCAACTGCAGCGCCCACGGGCGTGTAAAGCCATTGCCCTTCCAGCCGCGAAAACGGGCCTTGCACGAGACTCAGGCGGTCTTCCAACAGGCCACTGTCATGTTGAACATACGTGTTGCGCGTCGAAAATTTCTGCCGCAAGCCTTTGAAATTAAGGCTGATCTCTGCCGTTTGGCCATCGTCATGCACCTGCAAAATCTGCGCTGCATCACACCAAGGTAGAAACTGCGGATAGCGCGGCACATCTGTCACCAGATCAAACATTTGGCGTGGGCTGTACCAAATCAGCAGGGATTTATGAATCGCATTCAAAATGTGCGGCGCTCTTACAATCAAAGCTGTATTGTAATTTCGCTCGTTCACACCATCTGCTCTTCTCGTCACTTTCATGGCCAAGCCCAAATCCGATCCCCCTGGCCGTATTGCCGAAAACAAAAAAGCCTCGTTCAACTACTTCTTTGA
>JAYSRZ010000029.1:0-2368 GCA_043720775.1 Variovorax sp.
CTCCCGGCTGCGCATGGCTGTAAATCGCCCATTTCAGGCGGGTGTTTCCAACATCGATAGCGAGGAGTGTCATGACAGGCAGATGCGTTAGTTGCCCGAATTATGGCGAATGTTCTTCGCGTGCGATCGGAGTGTTTGTACCAAGATGCACGAGACGACAAAAACTACACTGCGCCCGACATCACACCCCGATGCCAGATGTCGGTGGCTCGGGCGTGCAGATGCAACAAGCCCTCGCCGACTTGCGCCTGCACCATGCAGGGCATCATGCTGACAAACATCTCATCGGTGCGCGGTCCAAAGTTGATCTGGATCGGGCGGCCAAAAGCACGCTCCAGCTCGGCCAAAGCCTGCTGACTCGTTTGCCCCGGCATCAAGATCACCCAATCGCCCTGCGCATCACGCCCCACCAAGCAATCGGAGGACAATTGCGTGCTCAAGGTATGTGCCATTTCACTTAAAGCCTGCGAACGCAATTGGCGCATCTCCAGCGGATGCGGGTTGACAAAATGCTTGGCTTCTAAGATTTGCTGCGTCCAGTCCATAGGCATATTCAGATAAGCCATGCAAAACGGTTTGCCCGCGCTTTGGCAATGGCGCAGCAAAGGCTGGCCGTAGCGGCGCAAGCCATGCTCGTTCCAAGCGCCGCTCTCCAAATCACGGCGCAGCTGCTCCACAGTCTGCTCGCTGCGCCGCAGCACCGCGCCGAAGCTGGCCGACAGTGCGCAAAAGCCCAGCAAAAGCACGCCACGCAGCCCAAACAAGGTAGGCGAGATGGGCCACCCCGGCTGCTGGCCAAAAGCGAAATACACTATCAGCAACAAGGTCGAGAAGACGATGGCCATGTTGCTGCCCATCAGCAAAGGAAAACTCACGGCAAACAGCAACAGCAAAAACAGAAACGGCCCTGCGCCGCCCCCTGTGCGCGGATCGGCAAACAAAGCCGCTGCAACAGCCAAGGCCACCAGAGCATCCATAGACCATTGCCGAGCGCTGCGCGCTGGATAGCGCCAGCGAATCACGCCCAAGGCCATCAGTGCTGCGCACAGCAGCGCGGGCACCAGCGCGGCTTTGAGCAACAAAAGCGTCACGAGCAAGCCGTAGCCGCCGCCAAAGAGCAAGATGCCCGCTTCCAGTGCCTCAAAACGACGTGGCATGAGCCGCTGCGCCTCTTGCTGAGAGGCAAAAGCATTAGGAGAATCTGAGGAAAAGCCGCCTGTGGGCAGCCAAGGCTGAAGCAGAGGAATTTTTATCATGCGGTAATGTACTGTCTTGTTCAATGCAGTTTCTAAGTACTTTTACTATTTAAGGCAGCGCGATCTTTTTTCGGTTTAATCCTTCACGTTTTCAGAGACACATGCGTGACTTGGCCCGCTTTTTTCTAATACATATTAACTAAGCCTTGGCCTGAGAATAGGTCGAAGTTTTTCATACGCCCGCGCTGCTCGGAGCACGATTGCATCGCCAAACATGGGGCCGACGATTTGCAGGCCAATCGGCAGGCCATCTTTCGTGAGGCCGCAGGGGATGGAGCAAGCGGGCTGCTGCGTCAGGTTGAAAGGATAGCTAAACGGTGTCCAGCCGAGCATGGCCTCCGCATTCATCGGCGTGTGGCCAGCAGGCTTCGCATCGAAGGCGGGGATGGAGACAGCGGGCGTGATGAGCAGATCGTAGCCCTGCGGGTTGTTTTCGCTTTTCATCCACTGCCGCATGTGGCTGCCCAATGCGCCTCTGCGAATATTGAGCTTTTGGATATCGAGCGCAGAGAGCTTGGCACCAAGCTCGGCTTCTGCGCAGAAATCTGGGTCGGTGACTTTTTGTTGTTCAGGCGTGAGCGTGTTCCACACCGTCCATGCACCTAAGAACCACAGCCCAGTGGTGATCTCCAAAGGATCTTCAAAACCGGGGTCAACGCTTACGATATGTGCGCCGAGCGCTTCTAAATCTATAGCAGCTTGCTTGACGGCAGCGGCCACTTCGAGATGGATGTTCTTCGCGTAGCCCAACGTGGGCGAGAACGCAATGCGTAAACCTTTGACACCAATTTCCAAGTCTTTCAGGTAATCCACACCGTCGAATTGCAGCGACGTCCAGTCCCTTGCATCCGGCTGCGTGATCACATTCATCATCAGCGCCGCATCTTGCACGCTCATCGTGTGCGGCCCCAGATGCGCCACGCTGCCAAAAGGTGAGAGCGGATAAGCCGGCACGCGGCCAAAGCTGGGCTTCATGCCAAAGTTGCCGCAAAACGCTGCCGGAATGCGCACACTGCCCGCGCCATCTGTGCCGATGCTGAGCGGCCCCATACCGGCAGCCACAGCAGCCGCCGTGCCGCCACTCGATCCGCCGGGTGTTTTTGCCGTGTTCC
>JAYSRZ010000030.1:0-2364 GCA_043720775.1 Variovorax sp.
CGGAATGAAATACCCCCTGCCCTACGCATTTGCCAGGCAAAACCAACTTTTGCTTGCTGTCGATGACAAAGATGCCACCTTGTATCTGCATGATGAGACATCACGCAATGCCATGTCGGAGGTGCTGAGGAAATACAAAATTGCTTCAGTGCAGAAATTGCAGCAAGACGTTTTGGTGCAACGAATCAGTGAGGTTTACGCGCAAGGTGAATCCAATGCGGCGTCTATCGTCAGTGAAGTCGAATCAGACGCAGATTTGAGCCGCATGATGCAAGACCTGCCTGCTGTAGAAGATTTGCTAGAAGCTGCTGACGATGCCCCCATTATCAGGATGCTCAACGCTTTGCTGACACAAGCGGCACGCGATGGTGCGAGTGATATTCATATCGAACCCTACGAGCGCCACTCCAGTGTGCGATTCAGGGTGGATGGCACCTTGCGAGAAGTGGTGCAACCCAATCGCGCCTTGCATGCGGCCTTGATCTCACGCTTGAAAATCATGGCTGACCTTGATATTTCCGAAAAACGTTTGCCGCAGGACGGACGCATTAGTTTGCGCATTGGCACACGCTCGGTAGATGTGCGTGTTAGCACCCTGCCCAGCGCGCATGGCGAACGCGCTGTATTGCGTTTACTCGACAAATCGGAAGGAAAATTAAGCCTCTCTGCTGTAGGCATGGAGGGAGACACACTAAAACGCTTCACTGGTTTGCTGGCACAGCCGCACGGTATTATTTTAGTCACCGGCCCGACAGGCTCAGGCAAAACCACCACTTTGTATGCGGCGCTCAATCAACTCGATGCCGGCAGTCAAAACATCATGACCGTCGAAGACCCGATTGAGTATGAACTTGCCGGCGTGGGTCAAACCCAGGTGAATGCCAAAATTGATCTGACTTTCGCCAAAGCCTTGCGCGCAATTTTGCGGCAAGATCCCGATGTCATCATGATTGGTGAGATTCGCGATTTTGAAACAGCTCAAATTGCGATTCAAGCCTCTCTCACCGGTCACTTGGTGTTGGCCACGTTGCACACCAACGATTCAGCCAGTGCCGTAACGCGCTTGACGGATATGGGCGTTGAACCTTTTTTATTGAGCTCGAGTTTATTGGGCGTTTTAGCGCAGCGTTTGGTACGCAAAATTTGCACGCATTGCTCTGGGGCCGGCTGCAAACATTGCGCCAAAACGGGTTACCAAGGCCGTACCGGCATTTATGAGTTGCTCGTTACCAACGATGCCATTCGTGCACAAATTCACAACCACACCAGCGAAGCTGATATTCGCACGGCCGCATTGAGCTCGGGAATGCGCCTGATGCGCGAAGACGGTGAGCGCTTGGTGAACAACGGCACCACGACACGTGAAGAATTAGTTCGCGTGACCCGAGACTAAACTCAACCCTTGCTTCAACCATAGCATATTGACTTGACACATGCCAGCTTTTACATTTGAAGCACTAGACGCCCAAGGCGGCACGCGTAAAGGCGTCTTGGAGGGAGAAAGTGCACGCGTCGTGCGTGGGCTCCTGCGAGCCCAGTCATTGGTTCCATTGAATGTCGATCCAGTTGTCGGTGATTCATCAAACGGTTCATCTTCAGGGGGATTAAACCGAACGTTGTTCGCAAGCCGCGTCTTCAACGCGACTGGTTTGAGCATTTGGACGCGTCAAATAGCTGGATTGGTGACTTCTGGCTTGCCACTTGAAAGAGCACTCACAGCGCTGACCGATGAAGCTGAAGACGAACGCCAACGCAACCTGTTAGCAAGTTTACGTGCTGAAGTCAACGCTGGAAGCACGTTTGCAAAAGCGCTGTCACAACATCCGCGCGAATTCTCAAGTATCTATACAGCTGTGATTGGCGCTGGTGAACAAAGTGGCAGCTTGGGGCAAGTGTTGGAGCGCTTGGCTGACGACTTAGAAGAGCAGCAAGCGTTGAAGTCTAAATTGATTGGCGCTGCCTTGTACCCCGCCATTGTCACTTTGGTCGCCATCGTGATTGTGCTATTTTTAGTGGGCTATGTGGTTCCGCAAGTGGCGAACGTCTTTGCAGGCACCAAGCGTGCCTTGCCTTTTTTAACTGTGGCCATGCTCGCCATCAGCGACTTCGTGAGAAACTATGGCTGGTTGATGCTGATCGCTATAGTTTTAATCACCCTAGGTTCTAGGGTCGCCTTGCGAAACGATGATATGCGTGAAAAATTTGATGCAGCTTGGCTGAATATTCCCTTGATTGGCAAGCTAGCGCGCGGCTACAACGCAGCGCGATTTGCGAGCACACTGGCTATGCTGGCAACAGCAGGTGTACCCATCTTAAAAAGCTTGCAAGCCGCAGCGATGACCTTGAACAACCGGGCTATGCGCG
>JAYSRZ010000031.1:0-6607 GCA_043720775.1 Variovorax sp.
AGGCTGAAACCACATCGACGCGGAGGGGCTTCAGTCGCCAGCATTGCGCTGGCTAGATAGATTGTCTCATGAATAGCAGGACGCACTAGAGTGCTCGCCCCAATGATGGCAAAACATACAAGGCAGGTCGTCTATTTTTTGACATTGACGTCAAAAGTAAGAAAGCACTTCGCCTAGCTGACTAAAAGGCATGAACACACCTATTTTTCTCGCACTGCCGCATGATGCCGCCCACAAAGCAGCACGTGCCTTGGTCATGGCTTTGGGCTTGATACCTGAGCGTATCAAAGATGATCCGCAGGCCTTACTGCATCTTCAGGCGCAGCTATTAAAGCATCCGCAGGCTGTGATTTTTTTAGATTTAGGCAGTCTGCCATCGAGCTTTAAGCATTTGCCTCATTTGGCTCAACAACTGCCTGATGGCGTGCGCCAGCGGGTGATTCTGTTTCGCCATGAACAGGGGCCGGTGTGGCCATCGGATCAAACTTGGGCGCGAGATTTAGGCTTTGCCGGCCTGTTTGCCGAGATCGACACAGCTTCCATGCTCACAGACAATGCTGCTCTTCCTGTTCTGCTGGCTCAGTTAGCTGGCTGCCCATCTATTGCCTCGCAAAAACTAGCGCAATACTTTGCTGCGATGCTTGCCAAACCCGATCCGCAGACTTTGCGCGGCTTGATCAGGGCGCAGTGCAACCGCGATGCTGAATCGCTGGCACAAGTCATGTCATCAGGTGTGAAATCTGTGGACCGAAGTTATCATTTGACTAGTTTCGCCGCTTGCTTTCTGGGCGACGAGGCGGTGCAGTGGCTTCGCGGGCAATACCGCTGTAGTGCGCAGATCGCTGTGCAACTCGGTCAAGCTTTGCAAAAGCTGGGTTTGATTCACCATGTGGTGCATGAGCATCCGTTTGAAAACGAAGCATTTTTCTACCGGTTGGATGCGACGACGCACACATCGCAGGTGCATTTAGGTCACTTGCAGCAACAGCTGAGTAGCAGCGGTGGGCTGGATATTGCAGACCGCAGTTATTTAGGCAAGCTGTATCCGCAATGCTGGGTCGCGCAAGAGGCAGTGAGCTGGCTTTGTATGAAATACCGTTTGCCGCGCTATGAAGCTGAAAATTTGCTCAACCGTCTACTCAGTTATGGTTTGATCGAGCACGTCACGCAAGAGCATCGCGTCAAAGATGCTCAGTTGTTTTTTCGATTTCGCTAAAGCAAGCTGATTATTGACGCTTGCTTGCTTATTGAAATTTCGCTTTACGTTTATCTAAAAACGCAGCTATGCCTTCGCCGCCGTTGGCGTGATGCAAGTTTTTCACAAATGCGTCTCGCTCGGCGTTGAGGTGTTCGTTCAACGAGAGCTCGGACGCTTCAGCGACAAGTTCTTTGATGCTAGCGAGGACATTGGGCGCGCGCGCGGCTAGTTTGTCGGCGAGCAGCAAGGCTGCGTTCAAAGCTTGGCCTTTGTCGCTCAGTTGATTCACCACGCCCAATGCATGCAAACGCTCTGCGGTGATGCGATCCCCTGTAAGCAGCAGCTCACTAGCGAGTTGGCGGGGCAGCTGGCGAGCCAGCTGCCAACTGCCGCCACCATCGGGCGATAGGCCAACCGTGCTGTAGGCCATGACGAAAATCGCCTCACGACTGGCGACGATCATGTCGCAGGCTAGTGCGAGCGAGAAGCCCGCGCCCGCAGCAGCACCTTCCACAGCGGCGATCACCGGCTTGCGGCAAGCGCGGATGGCCTCAATCCAAGCGTGCAGGCCGTCGATGCTATCTGCTTGTACCTGCTGGCTTTGCGTTCTGTTGTATTGCAGGCGTTGCAAATTGCCGCCTGCGCAAAAGCTCTCGCCTTCGCCGGTGATGATCACGGCGCGCACATCGCGGCTACTGTCGGCGTGATTGAGCGTTTCAATGCCTGCGGCATACATTGCTGGGCTGAGAGCGTTGCGCAGCGTAGGGTTGGACAGCGTGAGCAGCTTGATTTGTGCAGCCTCGCCGATATTGCTAGCCTTGATCTCTCCACTAGGGAAGTTCGGTTCTTGGCTCAAGATTTACGCCTCAACATGCAGCAAGCTGAGGCCCAGAGCACCACGCCGGCGCAGCCAAGGGCTGGCGCGATAGCGCGGATCGCCATACACGGTTTGCATGTTGACGAGCACTTCTAAAACACTTGCGCCGCCTACGCCATTGCCCATAGCCAGAGGCCCGGTCGGGTAGCCTAAGCCAAGCTGCACGGCGGTGTCTAGATCTTGCGGGGTGCAAATTTGTTGCTGGCACATGTCGCAGGCGATGTTCACAATCGTAGCCACAACGCGCTGCGTGACGAAGCCTGCACTGTCTCGAATCGTGCTGACTGGTTTGCCATCGCTGCTAAAAATCGCAGCCGCTGCGGCAAGCATGTCAGAGCGCACAGCTGGGTTGCCCATGATCACGCGGCGCTTGGTGGCGGCATCGTCAATCAGCATGTCAATACCCACGGTGCGGGCTGGATCGTAGCGCTCAAAAACTGCGACCGTTGTCACGTCCCAGCCTAGCGGCGCAACGATGGTGAGCGCATGCAGAGAAGGACTCTGTCCAGTTTCGATTTTTGCGCCAAGTTGATGCAAAAGTTCGAGTAGCTGCACGCGACGCGCGGCGTTATGTGAGACCCAAACGCTTGGCCAGTCATTTTTATCAATTGCTATCAGTTTAGAAGCGCTCTGCGCAGTATCCACGGGCGAAAATGCCGATTTTTCTTCAAAATAATCATAAAAACCTGCCTTCGTTTTGCGCCCCAGCACCCCGCCTGCCAAGCGTTGCGCTGTGATCACGCTAGGGCGATAGCGCGGCTCATCAAAGTATTGGCGATAGACCGATTCCATCACGGGATGAGACACATCCAAACCCGTCAAATCCATCAGCTCAAAAGGCCCGAGCTTAAAACCCACTTGATCTTTCAAAATCGCATCAATCGTTGCGAAATCTGCCACGCCTTCGCCCACGATGCGCAGTGCTTCGGTGCCATAGCCGCGCCCCGCGTGGTTGACGATGAAGCCTGGCGTATCCGAGGCCATCACAGAAGTGTGCCCCATTTGGCGCGAGAGCTCCATCAGCTTCTTCGACACATCAGTAGAAGTCTTCAACCCCGGGATCACTTCCACCACTTTCATCAAAGGCACAGGATTGAAGAAATGGTAGCCCGCAAAGCGCTCTGGTTTTGATAGCGCTGAAGCTATAGCCGTCACGGATAAGGAGGAAGTATTAGTGGCGAGAACGCAACTTGACTTAACAATATTTTCAAGTTGTTTGAAAAGCGCTTGCTTTACTTCTAGCCGCTCAACGACCGCCTCAACCACGAGATCGCAAGCCTTGAATTCATCAAGACTGGCGCAAGGCTGCAAACGAGTTGTGTACTGTTCAACAAGTTGCGGCGTGAGGCGACCTTTTTCGAGGAGTTTGCCCCAAGTCGTTTGCAATGCCTCGCTTGCTTTAGCAGCCGCATCCGGCGCCATGTCAAACAGCAAAACCTTTGCGCCAGCTTGAGCGGCAATTTGAGCTATACCTCGGCCCATCGCGCCTGTGCCGACGATGCCAATCTGTGGAAATACGCAGTTCATGGTATTCATTATCACCGGGGAATGTGTCAGAATGCACGATAGATAGTATGTCCAACAATGACAAGCATTTTCTTGGGTAGCGTTGCGATGATAAAAATTTTTTAAAAATATGGTTTCTAAGCGTTTGTTTTGGTTTGCGGGAGTAGCGCTACTGGTGGCAGCGACTGCAGCGTCTGCGCTCTCGCTCGGACGAGTTCGCGGCACAGCACTGATTGGTCGCGCGCTTGATTTAAGCGTGATGGCAAGTGTAGAGCCGGGCGAAACCACACCAGACGCGAATTGCTTTGCTGCAGAAGTGTTTTATGGTGACACACGTGTTTCGCCTGCTTCTGTGAGCATCACTCCTGAGCGCTCTGGCGGGGGTGAGATGCGCATCCGTGTTCGCTCAAACATCGCGGTGGACGAGCCGGTTGTGACGCTTTTTATGCGTCTGAGCTGCTCTGCGGCGGTTTCTCGCCGTTACGTCTTACTGGCCGAGGCGCTGACTGAGAGCGAATCTAACGGCGCACCAGCCTTACAAATCAACCCGGCTAGCTCGGCAGGGCCTGCTGCACCCGTTGCCTCACCTCGGATCGCTTTTGGCGGGGCTACGGGCAGCGTAGACGGCGCTACACAAGAACGGGCTGTCGCGCGCCGCGCGCAACGGCAAGCTCAAAAAGATGCCGCTAACGAACGTCGTGAGCGCCGTGCCAAGCAAGCCCAAGTTGCAGAACCTCGATTTGCTCGCCCCGAGCCACAAGCCAAAGCGATCTCCGAGCGCACCGAGCGCCAATCAATCATGCGCCAAAGTGCTGCGCCCAGTACGTCGCGTCTGAAAATCGATTTACTTGAGGCAACCAGTGCAAATTTAAATTTGCGCGGCTCGGCTGAAATGGCCAGTGCGCCTTCTGCTGACGCCGCAGTGCGTGCGCAGGCGCAGGCTCTCTGGCGTACGCTCAATGCATCACCAGAGGAAGCACTGCGCGATGCGCAGCGGCTAGAGACCATAGACGCGCAACTGCGCCTTGCGCAGGCGCAAACCAAGCAGCAAGGCCAAGACATCACTACCTTGTCAACACAGTTGCAGACTGCACAAAACGAGCGCTACATCAACCCACTGACCATTGGTTTAGGGCTGCTATCTTTGGCGGCATTGGCTTTGGCAGCATTATTATGGACGCGTCATCGCCGCGTGAGTGAGCAAGCTGACGGCACCGCTCAACCATGGTGGCGAGGCAATGCTGCCAAAGCAAAGCCGCAAGACGAGCAGCATTTATGGAAGCATCTCGCCGACGGCTCTGAATCGGCGATGCAGCCATTACAAAAAGCGGGCGGTAGTCTGGCTTCAGGTGCAGCACAGCCAAGCAAAATCAGCGGAGATGACGTCACCCGAGCAGAGTTTGATGAGATGGGAGGCGCGGGCTCTCTTGCATGGCGAGGCGAGCATGCCTTGTCGCGTTTCGACGAGAAATCTAACGATCTGCCTGATCCAAAATCAGCAGCTGTCAAATCCAACCTCGTCACTACAAAAACACAAATAGCTCAGGGATCGGCCCAGACAGAGCGCAGCAGCGCTGCAGGTCGTGCGGCAAGCCCCGCTGCTTCAAGCAATCCTGCTGTCTCATCACGCAACAGCCGCAGCGCTTTTGGCAATACCGACTTTGGCGCTAGCACTTTGGGCAGTGGTTTAGGTGCGCTGGGCGTGAGCCGCGTCGTTGCGGCGGAAGAGCTTTTTGATATTCAAGAGCAGGCTGACTTTTTTCTATCTTTGGGGCAGCCAGATCAGGCCATTGAGGTGCTGAAAAATCACATTACGGACAACGTCGAGACAAGTGCGTTGGCCTACATGGATTTGTTTAATATTTACCACAAGACAAATCGCAAGAACGACTATGCCGAGCTGCGCGAGGAATTCAACCGGGTCTTCAATGCGCAGGTACCCTGGTTTGACGCCTATGGTGCACAGTCGAACGGCCTAGAAGATTTTCCGCATGTGCTTCGGCCAATCCAAGCCTCTTGGGTCAGGCCGCATGAGGCGCAAGACGTGATTGAAGAATCGATCTTCCGCCAACCTGAGCAAGATCAAACGCTCGATATGGCAGCCTACCGTGAGCTCATGCTGCTCTACGCGCTGGCCAAAGAGCTCTCGCGCCCCGATGCGGCGTATTCCATGCTGCCGATTTCAACGCAAACCTCTTCTCTTGCAGGACGGGTCGATGGAGATTCTGCCAACATTGATTTGGGTGATGGGCTGGTGTTTTCCTCACCCACAGATGATCTTATCTCGCCAGATGACCGGACGGTGAGTCTCCCCCATCCACTGGTGTCGGTCAATGCAGTCAAAGATAAGAACGATGGCAGCTTGGACTTTGATCTCAGCGATTCCGCCCCACTGAGTTTCGCCAAGCCTGCAATTCGCAAGAAATAAATCTAGCGACTGATCAGCGCTGATGCGAGGCGCTGTGCATAAATGCTGACAACAATAGCCAGCACCATGCCAAGAAGCCCCAGCCAATGCAGGCTCGCCATTTGCCCTTGCGCTACCAGCATGCCGCCGCCCGCAGAGCCAATACCCTGCCCAAGATAAAGGGCTGAGGTATTGAGCGCGATGCTCACGCTGGCCACGGCAGGCGCAATAGCTACCAAGCGTGCCTGCTGAGCAGAATTGCAGGCAAAGCAGCCCAATGCCCATGGGATAGACACAAGCATTAAGAGCGGCACGCTGCTGCCTACAGGCCAGAGCAGGAGTGATGCTGCCATTAGTAGCAGCGTCGCCATCACGGCGCGCGCCGCGCCGATGCGATCAATCACGCGCGAGACGGCAAAGCTGCCGATCACGCCAAACAAACCGAATGATGCGAGCACCAGCGCCACATCGTTGGCCGAGCCCTTGAGTTGCTGCGTCACGTAGGGCGAAAAATAGGCCCACAGCACAAATTGGCCGCTCGCAGAGAGCACCGTGACCCATACCGTGACGATAAGTAGCTTGGATCCCAGCGTTTGCCGCCACATCGCAGCGCTAAGCG
>JAYSRZ010000032.1:0-6600 GCA_043720775.1 Variovorax sp.
CTCGATATGCTCATTGATCGCAGAGTCTTTTTCAATAAACAAATCGCGCTGCGGCACATAAGCCTCAGGCTGGTAATAGTCGTAGTAGCTCACGAAATACTCCACCGCATTCTTCGGGAAAAATTCGCGGAATTCTGAATACAGCTGCGCAGCCAGCGTCTTATTCGGCGCAAACACAATCGCCGGTCGCCCCATTTGCGCAATCACATTGGCCATGGTGAACGTCTTGCCCGAGCCTGTAACGCCCAAAAGAGTTTGAAACACCTCGCCATCTTTCACACCCTCCACCAGCTGAGCAATCGCAGTCGGCTGATCGCCAGCCGGGGGATAAGGCTGAAACAATTCAAACGGCGAGCCTGGATAGCTGACAAACTCGCCGACTTTCACTTCAGGAATAACTTCTAAGACTTCTGGCATGACGTTTCCGAATATTGCTGCGGCGCAGCGATAAAATAATGAGCAACCAAGCATTTTGAACGCTTCAGCCAAAAAGAGCTACTGACAAAAGCGAAAAGACCTCAATACTGAAGTCTTTTTCGCGACTTTCGCGTAACTTTTGCGTCTTTCGCGTCCGGTAACTTTTTCTTCTTTCTTTGGAATACAAAATGAGCCTCTTCTCCGCCGTCGAAATGGCCCCTCGTGATCCCATCCTTGGCCTCAACGAGCAATTCAATGCCGACACCAACCCATTGAAAGTCAATCTCGGCGTCGGCGTGTATTACGACGACAACGGCAAGCTGCCTCTTTTGAAATGCGTGCAAGAAGCCGAACGCCAAATGGCCGCTGCGCCCAAAGCGCGCGGCTACCTGCCAATTGACGGCATTGCCGCTTACGACAGCGCCGTGAAAGGCCTCGTGTTTGGCGCGGATTCTGAAATCGTGAAATCTGGCCGCGTGGCTACTGTGCAAGGCATTGGCGGCACGGGTGGCCTGAAGATCGGCGCAGACTTTTTGAAGAAAGTCTCGCCGAACGCGAAAGTGCTGATTTCTGACCCAAGCTGGGAAAACCACCGCGCCCTATTCCAACAAGCTGGCTTTGTCGTCGAAAGCTATCCGTATTACGACTCAGAGAAACGCGGCGTGAATTTCGCTGGCATGCTCGCCGCGCTCAACGCCGCTGAACCAGGCACCATCGTGATCTTGCACGCCTGCTGCCACAACCCCACCGGCTACGACATCTCCGCCGCTGATTGGGATCAAGTGATCGCCACAGTGAAAGCGCGCAATCTCACACCTTTCCTCGATATGGCCTACCAAGGCTTCGGCTACGGCATCGCGGAAGACGGCGCAGTGATCGGCAAATTCGTCGCTGCTGGTCTGAACTTCTTCGTCTCCACCAGCTTCTCCAAAAGCTTCAGCTTGTATGGCGAGCGCGTCGGCGCGCTGAGCGTCGCCTGCGCGAGCCAAGAGGAATGCAGCCGCGTGCTCTCCCAGCTCAAGATCATGATCCGCACCAATTATTCCAACCCACCCACCCACGGCGGCACAGTCTGCGCCATGGTGCTCAACACGCCCGAGCTGCGCGCGATGTGGGAAGGCGAGTTGGCTGAGATGTGCGTCCGTATCAAAGCCATGCGCAGTGCCTTTGTAGAAAAACTCAAAGCAGCCGGCGTTAAGCAAGACATGAGCTTCATCACCACGCAAATCGGCATGTTCAGCTACAGTGGCCTTTCAAAAGACCAAATGGTGCGTTTGCGCAATGAATTCGGCGTGTACGGCACAGACACAGGCCGCATGTGCGTGGCAGCTTTAAACAGTAAAAACATTGATCACGTGTGTGCGAGCATTGCGAAAGTGCTCTGATTTTGCGTAGCTTCTAAAAACGCCCTTCGGGGCGTTTTTTTATGCCAAAAGTGGCACATCGCCGGCATAGATACTGCGCAAAGCGCTATTGAATTCGGAGCATCGGCAAATAACAATTTACACGTCCAAGCACATGCACGCTGACCACCCTGCTGGCACAACGCGAGCAACTCAGGTATAAATCAGCACAAACACAGTAGTTCTAAATAAATTTCATCTTCGTCATTCAAATCATGGCAACAGAAGCGCAAGGAACAGCGGCAGACATTCGCAGGCAATGCCCAAAAGAGCTGTTGCCAGCTTTTGAGGAATGCGCAGCGCTCATTCGCAAGCATGCAGGCGTGTGCCAAGAAATCGCATGGCCGAAGCAAAAAATTCTGAGCTTCGGAGTGGGCCCCAAGAAAATGTCGCAGCATCACTGCTACCTCGCCCTTTACTCCGCGCATATCAACCTCGGCTTCTATCACGGCACCCACCTGCCCGATCCCTCCCAGCTTCTCCAAGGCACAGGCAAAGGCCTGCGGCATATCAAAATCACTTCCGCTGGCACATCCAACAACAAGGCCATCATTGAACTCATTCGCGCAGCCATCGCAGATCGTGAAGCGCATCGTGAAGCAGAGGCCTAGCCGGCGTATTTATTGCTTGACGTGCTATTGAATTAAGAGTCGGCCAACCCGTTCACCCTGAGTTTGTCGAACGGCTATGGCGCGCTTAGCGTTTCGCGCCACCCGCTCGCCTGCGTCGTACCATCGGGCATTTGCCTCAGCAAATTTTTTGAAAACACACGCGATATAGGTCATCGCAATCCAAACCTAACCCCGCGCGCCTTCCAAAAAATTTCTGATTCAAACGCCCAATGGTTTCCGCTGGTTCAGTTTCAGAATGCGTGATCTCCAACAGATAATCAAATGCAGTCGCGTTGCTACGCCATCAGCCGAATTCTATGAGTCATCCAATCATTCTCTCAAGCCTTGACGAATACGAATCACTGTTTGCAGCTATTCGATCAGAACAAGATCGGCAAAAACTTGTGAGACAATTTACGCACCTGTTCAAAGTCTATGCCGTTATTAGCTTGGAAATAAAGCGGGGAAACGTGTTTTGGCGCGGCCGGAAGATTGAGTCGAAGCCATTTTTCAACGCTACAAAAATGAGTTATCCGCCAGCTAAAAACACGCCGCATGGCAGACTGAACGATGCTCATTCACCCATGCTATACGCAGCGACCGACGAGGAAACTGTACTCCACGAACTTGAGGTTAAAGAGGGCGATTTAGTTCAATTTATTGGCTTTCGCGTCAAGAATGAGCAGTCTCTAAGACTTGCAGTTATTGGTGAACTACATCACGTTAGTAAGACTGGATATACAAAGACTTTTGGACAAGATCCGAAAAACGTATTTACCGCACTGTTGAACAAAGGTGGTATGGAGGCCGGTAAACGCTTGATGTATGCAGATGCGTTCCTCGCATCTTTATTGGCAGACGACAGAGCAAGTGAGCGCTCTTACCTGATTACACGCTCGCTCGGGCAAGTTGCACTTGAAAACTCTGAGGCCGACGGTTTTTTCTATCCAAGTGTTAGAGACTCTCTGGGCATGAATATAGTAATTAGACCTACGCAATTTGACCTTGCTGCACATGTGGTTCGTTCACATATCGTGCGTGTGATTAAGGTGCGGGAATTTGGCTTTATTGACTATGAGATCCTTGAAGAAGCAGAAGAAATGGATGAAAAAGGAGGGTTTAAATGGGTAAAGCCGATAGCAAAAAATATTGCGCGATTCTTTAATCTAACTAAGAAAGAGTATGACTTCATGCAGGTTCAATCCGCAATCACAAAGCGGAAACTCAATTCAAGAAATGCTCAAAATTTATGCCACAGATTAGTAATCTCCACTCCGCCCTTAGGTCTCCAACGGAAACCATTGGGTGTTTGAATCAGAAATTTTTTGGAAGGCGCGCGGGGTGAGGGTTAGATTGTGATGGTCTGAATCGCGTGTGTTTTCAAAAAATTTGCTGAGGCAAATGCCCGATGGTACGACGCTAGTACAAAAGGTCGTGTGAAACGCCTAGAGCGCTACTCACTCAGAGATTTAGATAAAAAGTGGCATATCGCCGGCATATTTTCTGAATAGTTTGCTATATATTCAGTAGCATATCGAAATAGCTAGCGATTCTTCACGAAGGTCTTTGGGCATCGTTAAGGTTTGCACACCTTAGCCCCGTAGAATCAAGTATCCCCATTTGATTCACCAGCCAGCGCAGCCACAAGCCACGCAGGCCAGCTTAGGCATTCATGTTTAAACGATTCGAAAAATTAGTCAGCAAGGTTGATGCCCCAGAGCACAACGCTGAATCTGGCCCGCCTGCATCGCTGCTTGGCTTCTACTGGCATTTCGTCAAACAGACGAAGTGGCTTTATGCGGCGATGCTGCTGACGGGTTTGGCTGTCGCGCTGGTGGATTTGCTGATTCCTGTGTTTATTGGGCGCATGGTGAGCCTGATGACGGCCACGGATCGCACCGCAGCGCTTGCCGAGCAGATGCCAATGCTGTTGGGCATGGCGCTGCTGATTCTCATCGGGCGACCCGTAGTGGTGATGCTGGATAGCTTGATACGCAACAACGCGGTGCTGCCGGGCGTGACGACGCTGATTCGTTGGCAGAGCCATTGGCATGTGCTGCGGCAGAGTTGGGCATTTTTTCAGAATGATTTTGCGGGGCGCATTGCCAATCGGGTGATGAACACGGCCAATTCGTTGCGCGAGAGCGTGGTGGCGAGCATTCGGGCGGTTTGGTATATCTTGGGATGCGGGAAGGTATCAGTTCGCGTTTTGACCCGAGGAATCGGGATGCGATGCTAGGCGCAAGACGCGCCGTGTGGCACAGCCACACAAGCGGATTGCAACGACGCAGCGTGCCCGAATCCGACAGGGCAAAGCGTGAACTGATGCCTTGCCGCATCCCTCGTATGGGCTGAGCTCGCTGGCGCTGATGCTGGCCACCGATTGGCGGCTGGCCATTCCGATGCTGCTGTGGATCGCGGGCTATGCGATTTTCTTGAGCTACTTTGTGCCGAAGTTACGTGATCTCTCCAAAGTGAGCAGCGAAGCGCGCTCAGCCGTGATGGGGCGCGTGGTGGATAGCTACAGCAATATCCTCACGGTGAAGCTCTTTGCGCGCACGCGCGATGAAGATGCTTATGTGCGCGAATCAGTCGAAAAGCATCGCGTGCGCATTGCGAATCGCATGCGCATGATCACTGGCTTCATGCTCACGCTCACGATGATGAATGCGTTGCTGCTGGTGGGCACAGCGGGGATCAGTGTTTGGCTGTGGACGCGCGGCGATATCAGCCCCGCGATTGTGGCCACAGCGCTGCCGCTGGTGTGGCAAATCGCCAATATGGCGGGCTGGGTGAGCTGGGAGGTGAGCGGGATTTTTGAAAACGTGGGCACGGTGCAAGAAGGCATGGAGACGCTGGCCGTGCCGCGCACGATGCTGGATGCACCGCTCTCGCGTGAGCTGGCTGTGAGCAGCGCGGAGATTCGCTTTGAGGGCGTGCGATTTTCTTATGGCAGAGCAGCTGAGGCAGGCGTGCCTGCGGTGATTGACGATCTCTCGCTGCACATCCGCGCAGGCGAACGCGTGGGCATTGTGGGGCGCTCTGGCGCGGGCAAATCCACGCTGGTGAATTTGCTGCTGCGCTTTTTCGATATTGAATCTGGCCGGATCTTGATTGATGGGCAAGATGTGCGCGAAGTGGCGCAAGAGAGCCTGCGCGCAGCGATTGGCTTGGTCACGCAAGACACATCGCTCTTGCATCGCTCGATCGCTGCCAACATCCGCTATGGCCGCCCCGAGGCCACACAAGCGGAGATTGAGCAAGCCGCGCGCCAAGCGCAGGCGCATGAGTTCATCTTGCAACTACGCGATTACAAAGGCAACACAGGCTACGAAGCCCATGCCGGCGAGCGCGGCGTCAAACTCTCCGGCGGCCAGCGCCAACGCGTGGCGCTGGCTCGCGTGCTGCTGAAAAACGCACCCATCCTCGTGCTCGATGAAGCCACCTCAGCGCTCGATAGCGAGATTGAAGCGGCGATCCAAGAGCAGCTCGAATCCCTCATGCAAGGCAAAACGGTGATTGCGATTGCACATCGGCTATCGACGATTGCGCGGATGGATCGCCTGATCGTCATCGATGCGGGGCGAGTGATTGAGCAAGGCTCGCATGCCGAGCTTCTGGCGCTGGATGGGCACTATGCAATGCTGTGGAAGCGGCAATCGGGTGGATTTTTGGCGGCTGATTGATTTTTATGAAACCTCACTTCGATTGACTCAAATTAACACCGCAATTCAACCGCTCCTGAACACTGCGCCGCACAGCAGGCGGGGCATCTTTCAACAGCGCTGGCCAATTGGCTTGTGCGGCCTTAACTAACTCTTTGCACTTGCGCAAAATGCTGCTGTGGCGCAGCAGGCCGGCTTGTTTAAGTAAAGCTTCGAGGTCTTCCCAAGTGAAAGCGCGAAGGGTTTTGTCTATCGCGCGGTTGATGGCGTAGGCGCTGGTGGGGACGCTCTCAAAGAAAGCGCTGACGCAGACGGGATCGTACAAAGGCGCGAGCTGGGGGCGGTGAGCATCTGGGTAGATAAGCGCCCAGTTTTTCAAATGCGCATCGGTGTTGCCCATGAGGATGAAGGCGGTGAAGCGGCGGGCGAATTCGAGCACGTCTAGCGCGGGGGCTCTGGAGTAGCGGTCTAGCAGCATGAGCATGCGCAAATAATCATGCGCAA